>CALLPS010000123.1 GCA_938015355.1 uncultured Pleurocapsa sp. | reverse complement strand
ATTTCTCAATCTCTAATCTTTGCCAAAATTAGGAAGTTTATTATTTTTGTTTTTTGATGATGACAGCTCTTTAATCATCTAGAATGCCAAACCCCGAAAAGCTACGGTAAGGATCACTGTGCTTACTACTCTTTTGAATATCTCCTTTAATCTGATCGAGATCAACGTAGCGATCCGCCACATTAATCAAACTGTCACTAGTCATAGAGCGTAAGCTAACTACTTCCACTCTGGCTCCTCGATAACTTACCGCATCCACTGCATAAGCCAGATCTCCATCGCCACTAACCAGCACCGCAGTATCATATGCTGAAACAAGAGCCATCATATCTACGGCGATCTCAACGTCTAAATTAGCTTTTTTTGACCCATCAGGTAGCTGTACTAGGTCTTTAGCAATTACACGATAGCCATTACGACGCATCCACAAAAGGAACCCTTGTTGTTTTTCGTTGGTGCGATCTACTCCTGTATAGAAAAATGATCTAAGGAGTCTAGAACCGCCAGTAAGGCGATATAAAAGCTTGCTATAATCGATTTCAATACCTAGCTGTAGTGCCGCATAAAATAAATTTGAGCCGTCGATAAAAATTGCTACCCGTCCTCTATTTTCTAGAATTTGTTCAGGGGTAAAAATAGGATCGCTTCCGAAATTATCCAGCATTGTGTTAAGCCTCATTTTTATGAAAAAAAGTATTCTAATGTGGGTGGATTAGCCCCTAATTACTGACCGCATCAGGCAGTCAAACCGAGCATTCTAGTTTTATGGAAGACGAAGCTCTGAACATTTTGAGCAACGGTCAGGCAGGTCTCGCTTTTTTAAGGCGGGAAACCTGAGCAAAAGACAGGTAACAGACACGGATGATACATCTTTTCCTCTAGTCCCCTCATTTCGGAGATGCTCCCATTCATTCCATCCAGTGGGATCAAGCCCGTTTTAGGTCAAGGTTTAGGAATCCTGACCTGTGAAACAGCTAGACGGCTAGCCTTGGGTTAAATATTTATGCTTGACTGTTAAAAGTAGTGATAACTAAGACTTTTCTTATACTTAGTAACTTTATATCAGTAAAAAAATATACTGAGTTAAATTACTCTCCATAATTTAATCTTCTGGCGATAATTCCAATTTAGAAAAGACGGGACTAGCTTTTCCCAGAGTTTTGTTAGTAGACAGTTTGCCCCACTCTGAGTGAATCTGAAAGTCTTTATCTGCTTGGACCTCTTCCTGATGGTTAAAATCCCAATCAAACCCCAATTGCTGATAAATTTTGCTACTGGTGGTTGGAATTACAGGGGATAATAAATATGCCGATAAACGAACAGACTCCAAAACTGCGTATAAAATTTGCTCTACTTCAGCTTGTTGCTCCTGCTTGAACAGTTTCCAAGGCGCACTCTCGTCAATATACTTATTAACGGCTCGCACCAAGATTAAAACTGCTTCACAAGCTTGACTAACTTGAAGATTTTCATAAGCTTGAACAACGCGATCGCCCAAGTCCATACCAATACTCTTTAAAGGATGATCTGAACTATAATCAGCACTGGTTAATTGCGGAATGGTACTCTGACAATATTTTTTCAACATTCCCAAGGTACGATTGAGCGAATTACCCAGAACATCGGCTAAATCGTTGTTAAGCACATTAATAAAACGAGTTTCGTTAAAATCACCGTCTTTGCCTAGCTCAATTTCTTTGACAAAGTAATAGCGTACAGCGTCTGCACCGTATCTATCGACTAAATCAAAAGGATCAATGGTATTACCCAAGGTTTTTCCCATTTTTAGCCCGTCTTTGGTTAGGAAACCATGACCAAAGACCTTTTTTGGCATAGGCAAACCAGCAGAAGCTAACATAGCTGGCCAGTAAACTGCATGAAATCGTAATATATCTTTACCAATTAAATGAAGATTGATCGGCCACCATTGGGAGAGGGCATTATCGAGAGTAGGTTCTTGATCAGGCTCCAGGAGAGCCGTCACATAGCCTAGAAGGGCATCAAACCAAACATAGATAGTATGTTTATCGTCAACAGGGACAGGAAATCCCCAATCTAGATTGACCCGAGAAATAGAAAAGTCTTTCAGACCTTGAGCAACGAAGTTGAGTATTTCGTTTCGCCTACTAGCTGGCTGAATAAAGTCTGGTTGAGACTCATAAAGTTCTTCTAGGTGCTGTTGGTATTTAGACAGTCGGAAGAAATAGTTTTCTTCATCACGCCATTCTGCCTGCTTGTTGATATGAATTGAACAATGATGATTCTCAATCAACTCTCGTTCTTCCTTAAATTCCTCGCAGGAAACACAATACCAACCCTGCTGACGATCTAAGTAAATGTCTTCTTTACTCCAGACACGTTCAAAAAACTCATTGACAATTTGCTGATGACCAGGCGCAGTAGTACGACTAAAACGATCATATTTGATGTCTAATTTTGACCATAGAGACTTGTAGCTATCGACAATGCGATCGCAAAAAATCTGCGGGTCTAAGTTTTCTTCGATAGCAGTGCGCTGAATTTTTTGCCCATGTTCATCTGTCCCCGTAATAAATAGGACTGATTTACCTTGTAAACGATGAAATCTGGCTACGGTATCGGCTACGATAGTAGTGTAGGCACTACCAATATGTGGGATGCCATTGACGTAGTAAAGGGGAGAAGTTAAAGAAAATTTATGGTTATGATCAGAATTATTCATTTAAGTTAACGAGAAACTGCTCAAACCCAAAGAGTACATAATGTTTATCTACTTTATGTTTGAGAGCAATTTTTTATAATTTGTCGTGAGTTCCACCCCAGGCTATTTTGCTTTTCTAAGATATAAATCTTGATTAGTTTAAAGAAATTTAGCTTAAATCACCAGAATTTTAAGGACTCCACCTTACTTAGTATCAATTACAACAGAGCTTTAAATTAACGTTAAGGAAAATACTTAATAAATTTTCGATTTCGTTAACAAAGTCAGCCATAAGTTTAAAGTAAATAAGTTATCTATTTCAGCTTAAATATAGCTCTAGACTTCTGTTGAAATATAAAGTTTTTGTTAAATGTTTGACATTGTTACCTACTAAATACAATCGTGATCTGGCAATAAAATTCAGGCATTGAGTAGCTTTGGTAGAGATATGCTAGTAATCTAATTGAATGTTATCTTTTACACCTCGTTTAGTCGCTCAGTCTTTAATATCAGCAGTTAACCTTGATTTAACTCAGTCTTATAGCAATCGTATTCCCCGTGATATCCCAACCATTGTTATTAGTAACCATCGTAGTTTTCTCGATGCACCGATATTAATTCAAACGATTCCTAATACCCTCCGAATTGCTTGCCATCATTACATGGGGCAGACTCCAGTGGTACGAGATATTGTTGCGTCTTTAGGTTGTTTCCCATTAGGGTCAGCGGATCACAGACAAAGGCAGTTTTTTGCTCAGGCAAATAATCTTTTAACTTCTAGACAGTGGGTTGGTTTGTTTCCAGAAGGCACCCAACCAATGATTGAGCCGACTGCTCCTGATGAGATTAATCAATTTCACCGTGGTTTTGCTCATTTAGCCTGGAAAGCCCCCGTGGCTAATCTCGCTGTTTTACCCGTAGCGATCGCCTCTTTATCAGAAACTAATTATCCTGGTATTCCAATTCGCTGGCTGACGCAGTTTGATCGCAATGAACCATTTTTCAAACGCCAAGGCTTACATCCCACCCTGGTCTATCATCGGGTCAAAGTACTAATCGGTAAACCCTACTTGATAAATACGGCTCAGAAACAAGAATACAAAGGAAGGCAGGCAAAGGCTCTGGCTCTAGATTTATCTAACTATTGTCAGGATCAAATAATCAAGCTATTAAAAGAAGGGTGTTATTAAAGGGATGAGGGATGAGGGATGAGGGATAAGGGATAAAGGATAAGGGATAAAGGATAAAGGACAAATACTCTTTATTTTCCTATCAGCTTGTTAAGCCGCTAATCAGAATCTAAAGAAAAGTATGAAATTTCATCCCGTTCTAGAATTATTAAGGAATAATGATTATTAAGAAGCTATAAGTTTTATTTTTTATATTTTATAAATATTTATGAGTTTTGAACTTAGTGTAAGTTTTATTAACCCCAGAAAAGATAAGCAAGATGTTCCTTTGTTTGTCTATCTCCCAGGTATGGATGGTACAGGAGAACTACTGCAAACTCAGTCAGATAATTTGGCAGCTAATTTTGATCTACGCTGTCTATCAATTCGTACTGACAATTATAGTACTTGGCAAGATTTAGCCAGAGATACGGTAAAACTAATTAATTCTGAATTAGTTAATCGGGCTAATCAAGAAGTTTACTTATGTGGGGAATCTTTTGGTGGCTGTTTAGCATTAAAGACAGCCTTAGCAGCACCATCAATAATTACCAAGCTAATACTAGTCAATCCCGCCTCTTGTTTTAATCAACTACCTATTTTAAGTTGGGGTTCAAATATTACCTCTATCGTCCCATCTTGGGTACACCGCTACTCTGCTGTGGGACTATTACCCTTTTTGGCTCGATTAAATCGAATTAGTGACTGCGATCGCGATCGCCTGGTGGAAAGTATGAAGTC
>CALLPS010000122.1 GCA_938015355.1 uncultured Pleurocapsa sp. | reverse complement strand
AGTATGATCAAAAAACGCCTTGAGAATCGTGACACAAGCACCTGCAACAGTAGCATGTCCTGCTCCATAGGAAGGGTGCATGGGTGAACCTTCAGGAAATGCCATGGGTAAAAAGTGATTATTGGAATCGACAAAAATATCGTTTTGTTGGAGTGTCTCCCAGGTCGCACGAAGAGGCTCTAATCTGGAGTCATTATTCCCTTTACGCAATTGTTCCATTAAACCACCGAGAAATTCTGGTCGGGAGCGGTTATGGATATTAAATTTTTGGTAGCGAACAGCTTTTAAAGCTCTGGTTGCTACTTCTGTGACTAAGGAAAGGATATGAGGTCCCCCAAACTGGGCAAAACCTTGTTGATTGAAACCATTATTAAATTTGGCAAAGCCAGGATCTACGTCGACTCCTCTCTCTAACATGATAATGCAAGCATTAAGATATGCCTGATAAAGCTGATCGAAATGAACATAAGTAGCAAGGTCGCGGGGAGTATAGATAAAGCGATAGGCAGGACCACAAGCTTCGTTGGGATCTCCTGAACCTTCTATCGGGCAGAAATTTGCAGGATTGTATTCAAATTCATAATTTTGATTAACATTGACCCCATTTTGTACTTTCAACCAGGAATTCGGATCGAGCATGAAGTCTTTCTTGGGTGTGGCAACTCGAACCCGCTGATCTATTGTCTGAGCGCCATACGCAATTTTACCTGCCGTCTCATCCCAGTCCTGACCACTAGTTACTGTTGAATCCGCACCTCGACTAGGATTCCCAATTAGAAGTAACTGTGAAATATAAGGTCCTTGATCATCACCTTTAGTTACGCCACGAAATAGGTTATCAAGAGTAACAGTACCTCTTTCTCGTCCGAGAAATCTTCCTGCTTGCTCTCCAAAAATCTCCTCTACCTCATATTTTTGGCAAGGGCGTTGCTTATAAGCTTCCCTAAACCAAGGAAACTTGTTTAATCTGTTAATCCACTCTTTAGCTTCTGTGTCAAAATTACTAAAAGGAACATCTCTCAATGCAGCCATCGCATATACTTCTGCCATTTCTGCTGCTAACTCATCGCTATCTAATGTGGGTGCAGGGGGCATAGCAATGGACTGAGCATCTGGTCCTTCGAGATCGAAAACAAAACCTGCTGAAGGACTTTCCCATTTGCGACGACTCTTTCCCTCTGGCGGTTGAGCAGTTTGTACCGCATCAAGTTCATTTGGTAGTCCTGACAAAATGGCTCCTCGATAAGCCTGATAGTCTCGATCATCTTCGAGAAATCCATCTGGACAATGCTTTAATCCTTTACGAAAGCTTCCTGGTAATCCGTTCAAGGATTCTTCGCCATTGTTTTCCTGAGTTGCTTGAGGTCTTGATGCCGCAAGCTTTGCCGCCTTTATTCGACGAGCTTCTGCTTCGATTGTACGATCGCTTTGATTAAATGTCATAGTTTATTAGTGTTTTTATTTTTCTCTTTCTAATCGTTACTTATGTTGGTGACTGCTAGTTTTATGCAAAAAGTAATTATTCGTCATAATTTTTGATAAAAATAAACTTAATTATTTGCTCTAATTAAACTTTTTATTTTAAATATAGAAGTAAAGATCTGTTTGACAGTTTAGGGTCGCAATTAGTATGATTTGGGCTAATTCTTGATAAATAATGATGTTGATTAATTTTTCAAACTATTATAGTTTGGCAATAAATATATGGAACTAGGGGTGATTTTCAGGGTTTTCATTGGAAGTATCAGCGTCACTTTCTTAGTTTGGTTAATTGTTCATTTCAATGGCAAAACCTTACTGGGAATTTTTGATTTAGTTATTTCTCGTATATTTAATCAGCATAAATCTGGTGGCACTAATCGGAATTGGCTATCAGTAGCCAGTGAAGCAGAAGTAATACTAATCGGTTTGTCTCCGATTGCGATCGCTTCTTTAATGAGTACGTCTGGGGGAAATTGTGATAATAGTATTCAAACTTTGTTAATTACTGAAGCAATTATTTTTGCTTTGTTTTTATTTATTCCTCAACGCTTTAAAAGAACCAAGAATTTTTTTGGAGAGCAATTTTATCGATCGCACTGGCTAGTTTTTCTGCTGGGAGTTGCTTGGTGTTTCGTATTTGCCATTTGGGGATATTTAGCTATTGATCCGACTGTTAATCAGGGCATAGATCGATTACTAGTTAATGGCAATGCTGATATGTGGTTTTATATTAGAAGATTTGCTGCTTATACTGTTAATAATGCTAGTTTCGATAATCAACCTGCTTGCTTTTATTTACAAAACAGTCCGAAAAAGCTTAGTTCATTTATCGGTTCTATAATTGTTTATGCTTCTCCCAATACTGTTTATGGCATAACTTTATTTCAAGGATTATTAGGCTGTAGTTTATTTTTAAGTTTGTTTGGTAACTGGATTAATTTTAACTATCAAGGAAAAAGTTTATCTAAAGTCGGAACTACCTGGGCAATTATTTGGGCGATCGCTTCTCCTTCAATTTTTTGGCTAGTTATTAGTTCTTATTTGTCTAATGCTTTATTCGTGTCAATTTTTATCTTAAGTTTAACGGCTGTTCGTAGAATTTGCTTGAATCCCCATAAATATTGTTTTTATACAGAGGCTATTTTATTATTCTGCTTTGTTTTAAATGTATTTTCTTTCTATATAGTCTTGTTACCTGTGGCTCTTACTTTTTATCTTGCCACCTTATTTATTTATCGTTATGAGCAATATTTAAGACCCCGACAAGCAATTAAAAACTTGAGTAAGATAATGCTCTATGCTGGAATAAGTATTTTGATCTGCTGCATTTTATTCCAACATCAAATAAGTCTAGAAGAAGTGACAGGAAATTTAAATGCTCTCAAAGAACATGGCAAAAACATTGTTCCCTTAAATCCCTGGAGTCTGGTACAAGAAAAACCGAATCCTATGCCAAATATCAAAGATTTTGGAGTCTGGTTTAATATTGTCGTTGGTACTATCTTTTCTGGTTTTGTTCTCAGAAAAATTTTACGTAACTTATTAGATTTAAAGCAGGCTAAAAAAACTCGGACTACCTATTTTAAAGACTTAATTGCTGCCACATTAGTCATAGGAATTTATCTGTTGTATCTTTTTGCCTATATCCCCTTAGAATATACCTATCGCTTAGGAAAATTTGCAGTTTCGATTCTTTACCCCCTAGCTACAGTCGCCACTTTACCTACAGTATTTTGGTTGCGCGATCGCATGTATCGAAACAAAACTATTATTTTTAAATTATGCTGTTCAGTGTTGCTATTTTTACATATAATTTTGCATATTGATAAGACATTATATTTAGGAGCGCAAGCAATAGGAAAATATACTATAATCTCTACTAAAAATTTGAAAAATATTGATAGTTTAGCTATTATTACATGCTCAAATATTTCTACTAGCCAACAATATCAAAAAGTCCTAGGTCTAGACCTAGCAAAAAAATATCCTGAACTGGCAATCAATGTGATTACTGACCAGGGTTTAATTAATAATTTTGCTCCTGCTGATGTAATTCTCAGAGGGAAAGAAGTTATGGGAGAAAGTAAAACTTTATGTATCTATAACATTAGACTGTAAACCGTGATTATCTAGAAAACTAGAGTTGAAAAACTCTCAATTATTGAATACTCTAGTTGACATCCTCCTCGTATTAAAAGACAAGGATTCTGGTTATTAGTTATTAGTTGTTAGTTCAGGGTAGCGGGTTTAATACTAAATACTACGAGCAAGTGCCCCTTCAGGGGTAGGCTTTACATTGTCCCCTTGTGGTAAATCCAAATCGACAGTTAAGACAGGTGCTACAACTCATTACTTATAATTATCATAGCTATGACAACAAAACAAAAGAGATGCTATTGATAACATCCCTTTTGAAACTCACATAAAATAATTGAAAGGTAATTTTATTTGCCAGCAATTATATAAATTATTTTGCTGGCGATATTTATAACTTTATTTATACTCCACATTTTAATTGGCGCTTGTTCCTTGTCGCTGTGATCTAAAACAAATAACAACATTCAAATTCTTGTACTGTAATACATAGATAATAAAAGAAACTCTATTCAGGTTACGAAAAACTTACTAATGCCACAGTAATTATACTGCTTACATTAACTTCTTTAATTGTTAGGATTGATTTAGATTATTATTGTGTTTTAATCGGCATACTTAAGGATTTTCTTTGAATATGAAAGCCTCCAAGGATCAACTAAAAAAAATCAAATTACAATTCCAAAATGCTGTCGAGCTAAAGCAAAGCTGTAAAATTTATGTGACTACAGCGAATGAAGATAGTTGGAGTTTCTATTTTAAAAAAGGTTATTTAATTTGGGCAAGCAGTAGTATTCATCGTTTTAGGAGAATATACCGCTTAACTAAGCAAATTTGTCCAGAAATAAGTTGTCAAGACACGAGGCTCAGAGAACAAGAAATTTCTGAATTATGGGAATATTTGTTGATTGCAGTTTTGTATAAGAGACAGCAAATTAGCATGATTCAGGTAAAAGAAATCGTTCAAGAATTGATCAAAGAAATTATATTTGATTGTCTATTAGCGGGAGAGAGTATTACTCAAGTTAAATTAATTTTTGAAACTAAAGCAAATGGCATGGGAGCTATTTTAAGGAGTCCTTTGTTTAAGCAACCCATTACTCAACTAGATTACAAGAAAACTATTGATCACCTTGAATCTCGTATCGTTGATTGGCAAGCAACTAATTTGGCTAAATATTCACCCAATTTTGCCCCTGTAATCAAAGATATCGACAAACTGAAGAAAGCAGTAGACTCGCATACATACCAACAGTTATTCATTTACATTAATGGTAAAAAGACAATCAGAGATTTAGCGATCTCATCCCAACAAGATATATTAAAGATCGCGAGTTTATTTGCTCCTCATATTAAGAGTAAAGTAATTGCGATGCAGCAGGTTCGAGATCAACCGTTAGCTAACCTCTACTTTTCTCCTGGCAATAGTAACCACGAGCAACATAAATATACCCAAGCAAGAGAATACATTCAAGAGCTAGATTTGCCCCTGATTATCTATGTTGATGATGATCCTCATGTCTGTCAGCAAGTCGCTCAAATTTTGAACCCTCTAGGCTATCGCGTCATTCTGGTAAAAAATGCAGCCAAGACTCTGGTTGTCTTGCTAGAAAATCAACCCGGCTTAATCATTTTGAATGCAGTGATGTCCGATGCTCATGGTTATGAACTATGTGCTCAAATTAGAAAAATGCCTGCGGGGAAAAACATCCCCATTGTTATTTCTCGTGAGCAAGAAAATATGATTGATCTGATGCGAGCAAAAATGAGGTCATCAGGCCGAGTGAGCCAAAGCCTTGGGCGACTGTATCGGATTGCACATCGCCGTCATAATTTTTATCCCAGAGCATTTGGTGGAAATTTTAGACCTCATCGAAAAATTGATCCCAACAAATTAAATGATCAGTTGTCAAAACTAAATCTAGCCGCAGCCGATAAAAAAAGAAAGCGCAAAG
>CALLPS010000121.1 GCA_938015355.1 uncultured Pleurocapsa sp. | reverse complement strand
TTACGAAGCCCTGCGCTCTCTAGTAGATCGCTATGGATGTATATCTGGGTTTCCTAATCAAACTTACCGTGGAAATCAAGCTCTCTCCCGTTATGAGTTTGCTGCGGGTTTAAATAGCTGTCTTAATCAAATTGAACGTTTGATTGCTGCTAATAGTGGTCCCGATGAAAAAGAGCTAGCACTCATTCAACGTATGACTCAAGAATTTGAGGCAGAACTAGCTACCATTGGGGGCAGAGTGGATGAAATGGAAAGCAGAACGGCTGTGCTAGAAGATAGCCAGTTCTCTACCACTACCAAATTAGTCGGGGAAGTAGTATTTAACGTTGCTCAAGCTTTTGGTGACGAACAGGCATTAAGTCTAGACGATAACCCTGACTTAGATTCCGAAGTAGTCTTCACCGACCGAGTTCGTTTAACCTTCGCCAGTAGTTTCACTGGTAAAGATAAACTGTTTACTCGCTTAACTGCTGGTAATATTGGTAACTCTTTTCAGGATGAAACTGGAACTAGAGAAGGGCGTTTTGCCTTTGATGGTCCTAGTGATAATGACATTACTATTGACCGTCTGCATTACAGTTTCCCTGCCCTGAATGATAAGCTTCGAGTCACGGCGATGGCGAGTTTAGCTGCTCACCATTTCTACGCTAATACCTTCAATAAAGGCTTAGATGTTGGTGGTGGAGCCAGTGGTGCTTTAACTCGTTTTGGGGAGCGTAACCCGATTTATCGTCAGGGTATTGCTAATTCCTCCGCAGGTCTTGGTGCTAGCTTGGAAGTAAATGACTTTATCTCTCTTACTGGGGGCTACATTGCACCTACTGCTTCCGATCCTAGTGATGCAGCTGGTCTTTTTAACGGTAGTTTCTCCGCTTTGGGACAGGTTGATATTACTCCTATCGAACCACTGCAAATAGGTCTTACTTATGTTCGTGGTTACGATAATGAGCAAGTAGCAGGTGACTTTCGCGGTTCTTTCCTTTGGGGAGCTACTGGTACAGATGCAGCCAACTTAAGAGGCACTGGTCTTGATGACGGTGAAGCAGTTACCGATCAACCCGTTGCGACTAATTCCTTTGGTGTTCAGTTTCAGCTAGATCTCAACCCCACAATTAGTATCAGAGGCTGGGGAGGCTTTACTGATGCTGACATTATCGGAGATGGTGACGATGGTGATGCTGATATCTATAATTACGCTTTGGCGTTCGTCGTGTCCGACATTTTGAAGGAAGGAAGCCAAGCTGCGTTAATTGTCGGTGCAGAACCCTATTTAGCCTCCATTGATACTGATGGTGATGGTGATGACGAAGAAATCTCTAATGATGTGCCGATTCACTTAGAAGGTTTTTATAAGTATCAGCTAAATGACAATATTTCTGTCACTCCTGGAATAGTTTGGTTGCCTACCCCTAACCAAGATGGAGACAATAGTGATATCTTTATTGGTGCATTAAGAACTACCTTTACTTTTTAGCTGAAGTGGGGTTTGGGGAGTAGTAAGCCCCGCGTTGTATGCGTAGCATCAGCGTCGGGATACACGGACTCCCCAAGTAAGCTTGAGGGTTCGATATCCGATAAGTTTATAACCTCCATCTAAATAACGCGTCAAAGCTTTACATTACAGTGGCTGTAGTCATTGTAAAATGGTAACATGATCTACAATTACCAATGATGGTTACCTGGCTAATAGCGAAGGTATTAAGCTGCCTAGTTTAAAGTCATTTCGGAAGTCTGGGGGTAAGCTAGCTAAGATATCAAAGCGCAAATCTGCTAAGAAGAAGGGTAGTAAATCCAAAATCTAAAGATGGAACGGATTATTACAACAACCTTCAACTGCTACACCAACACTGCCATGGCAAGAAGACAGTGATTGACAGCTCAAACGAGATACCTTTCAAACCAGCCAGACTTCCTGAAGGATGGTACTGGAAAGAAAGAATGTTAATCACATAAATTCTGAGACGTACTGATGACAACAGCCGTCTTATTGAGTTTGCTTCCTCATCCCTTCTTACGAAGTTTGCTAATCTTTTATGGCAACTTTACGCTGATCCCTCATTGTTCATCTTGCAAAGCATGCGTCTTCCCTTACCCCAGTTTACAGTTGACGATCGCAATCCTAATCATATTGGGGAGGTGATCGAAACTTCAACCACTCAGTATTTAGCTCAATGTCTTGAACCAGAGGATCTTAAATTCCCTGTAATGCCCCCTTTCGGTAGCTGGATCAAATCTTTTGACGAAGAATCTGGTAATAAAATATTTGCGGTAGTTACTTACGTCACCACTAGTCCCATTGATTCTGTTCACCGCGCCAGGGCATTAGGCTTGTCTTTGGAGGAATTGCGGGAACAACAACCTCAAATCTTTGCCATGCTGAAAACTGAATTTAAAGCAGCAATTGTCGGTTTTGAAACTCCTAATACTTTGAACGGAGCAAATTCTGGTCAAATCTATCAATATCTACCACCCCGTCCACCTCAGATTCATCAATCGGTCTATCATTGCGATGCCACCGAGGTAGTCCATTTTACTGAGAAATTAGACTTTTTACGAACCCTCTTGTCTGCGAAGGATATTCCTGTGGAGTCTTTAGTTGCCGCATCCGTGAGGGATGTTTATCGTCAGCGACAGGCTAATCGAGATTGGTTGGTCAATGTTGGTCGAACTCTCAGCACACTTCTTAAGGATGATTATGATCGTTTGCGCTATGTTCTCAGCCAGATTCATTGTTGACGCTACCCGTCTTGACATCCTCCTTGTCTTAAAAGATAAGGATTCTGGTTATTAGTTATTAGTTGTTAGTACTTAGTTTTATAGTACCTAAAAAGTAATAATGGAAACCCCATCGCCAATAATTAGACTTCTTTATTACCAAAATAAATTTTATTCGATAAAAGCTTGAACATTACCATCAGGATTAAGTAATAAGCGAATTGTCGATGATTGGGTAGGGGAGGGGGGAGACATAAATGATTCTCCATTTACAGGAATATTCGTTTGGCTTAAATATAGTCGAGAAGCCTTCCCCAAAGGGATGACTTTTTTAATTGAACCATCTTGATTGAGTAGTAAGCGGTATTCAAGACTTTGTTTTAAATCTGCTGGGGGTTGCCATTGATTCTTAAAATAAGCTTCGACTTCTTGTATCTGACCGCGGGGGACAGTTGATTCGGATGAGTCGCGAATAGCTAGTTCAGAATTTTGCGATGTCGCCTGGTCTTTAACTGAATTAACTGGAGGATTATTAATTATGTCTAACTCAGAGTCTAATTCTGAGTTGATCGTCGTGTCAATTTGATCTTTTTGTTCTTTGGCTAAGAATGTTGATTCAGTTTCAATTTTCTTTTCTGGTGCAATTGTTGATTCTTTTGTGGGGTTAGTTTCAGGAAAGACAATTATTGATTCTGCTGGTTGTTTTGGAGTATTTGTTTGCTTTTGAGAATTATTTAAGTCAGACTGACGTGCCACATCTGCTATAGGGTAATCGGCAGGATCGGGTATATCTGGTTTAGGTTTGGGGGTGTCTACTGCGGGAGGAGGAGGTAATCTGTTGGCGGAGGTAAGGGGTTTTGTCAGTTTTGGTTTAGCAATCGGTTGTTGGACTGTAGCTGGAGATTGGGGGGGAATAATTTCATCTAGTTCAGGAATCTCTGCTTGAGGTAATGTCTGAGATTCGGGGGAAGAGGCTATATTTTGTTGCCATGGTGCTTTAAAAATCATAGTAGTGATACCGATAGTTGCGATCGCAACTGCGGCAATTCCTCCCCACAAAGGTAATATTTTTTGATGATGGGAAACACTTGATTTTGTTTCTGGGAGAGTCGCAATTTTAGTTTGACATGCTTCTAGTGCTGTTACTAAGTCAAATAGCTGTACTGTACTCAATCTCATATTATGGCTATTGCTATTGTGATTGAGGGAACCGAAAAATAATTGATGATGTACTAGTCCTTGGGATTTTAAGTAAGGATCATCAGTTTGTATTTTTGTCTCTTGTTGGGATTTTTCTCGGGTATTTTTTACTTTGAAAGAGGTATGTAACTGTTCTTGGGCATAATGATTAACTGCTGAATACAGTTGTGACAAATCTTGCTGATTTCCCTGAATTGTGATCTGTTTGGAAGTAGGTTGTCGTGGATCATCAAATTTCAATTTGAATTTAATTTTTTGAACAATATCTTGCTTTGTCCATCGGGAAAGGGGTGATTTCTGACCATTTATTTCTAGGGTGCAAGTGGGTGGGGTGAAGCGATGTCTAGTCATTCCAATAAAAAAAAGTTAAAAGGTATGAAATATAATTTAATTTAAGTTTTTAATATGAGTTTCAAACTGGAGGGGATTGATTTGATATTTGAGTCGCATCAAAAATAGCAATCCAGAGCAAACGATGACCATTGTTGCCACTATAAAATAAGAGATCAATTAATAGTTTCCAGGCTAAATATGATAAATATTCTGGAACGATATTTTGATTAGGGGTGATTCTTTCCTGATAGTAATTAATAAATCGATCAAGGTAATTACCTAATAAAGCAGTTTGATGAGGTGGTTTATCGTGTTCAGTAACTTCTTCTAATAAACATACTGCCCTGCGAAGTAGCTCTTGATGCTGATGCGCTAAATAGCAAATAATTATGACTAAAGATCTTGCCTCTTCTACATCTAATTTTTTTCTACCTCCAGAACTTTTACGTTTAGGGTTAGAAGATCTTAATCGCCATAGAGTAATGCGATCGCCGATTACTGATTCTAATTCCAACTCTTTAGCTGCTTGAATAATTGCGTCGGAACTAATATTAGCGATCGCTTCTAAAGCTAATAGTACTAAATCTAAATGACACTTTATATTCTCTAAATCACTATCATTTTTTACTTTTAAATCAGCTACTTCTGGCAACTGTGGAAAATCATAATTAGCTTTCATAGTAAATATAGTGTTTCTCGTCTTAGATAAGATACACCTTGATTGTGTTTGTCAGTAGAAAACAGGTCGCAAAAAATGTATCTCATGAGTTTAACAACATTATAAAATCATTATCTCAAGCAAATTAATACTCTAATATATTAACGTATTTCATCAAAACTTCATTTAATATTTGGCAATCTATATAGTTTCTTGACCTAAATTATCTTGAGTCTGATCATAATGAGTAATATAAAGATTTACAACCTTAGAAGTATTTTTGATTTGATATGACATTATATTTATCTGGTGCAAGTGCTTATTGTGCTTTTCTCTTATTTGGTAAGTTTAGCGATCAAGAATGTTCCAAAACCGATCCTACATCGTGGCTAGTGATTGCCATTGCTTCAATTTTCTGGGTCATAGTTGTTCCTATCTCCCTCATGGAAATAAGAAGTAAAGCTAAATCAAAAGAACAGCTTGAAGAGATGACAAAACCGAGAAATTCTGAAATGATTGCTCAAAGAATAGACTCCACAGAACAGTCTAACGAATTTGATTCCAATACTCTTGTCCAGCTAAATCCTCAATAATGACTGAGTTATTCTAACTAGTGAATTTGCTGTAATGTCTCGGGTATTTAGTTAAATAATTATATTCTTTAACCCTGTATATTTTTGCCTTTATAGTGCAATTTATACAGGGTTTATCTTATTTACAATAAGCTTAAGCAAACTAGATAGTAAGCAACAAAGCTTTTACTGTCGATTTGGGTTTACCACAAGGGCACAATGTAAAGCCTACCCCTTCAGGGATACTTGCTCGTAGTATTTAGTTTTTAGTATTGAATTAGCTACTAATAACTAATAACTAAAAACTAATAACTAATAACTAATAACTAGAATCCTTGTCTTTTAAGACGAGGAGAATGTCAAAATAAGCTTAAGCAAACCAGATAGTAAGCAACAAATCTTTTACTTATTTCTTATTGATTACTGCCTAACTTCTGGAGCTACTTCTCCAGGGGTTAATTCTGCTGCAATGCAACTTTCTAAGGCTTCTTCGCTAGATATTTCAGCAATACTTGCCAAATCTAAAGTACATTCTGCATGACGTTGAGGCAATAAACTACGACGGCAGCTATCTAGAGCCATTGCTGATTTTCCTGGTTCTAAATTACTACTAATAGTAGTAACGCAACTAGCAAGTTCATCAGGTCTACGAACCCGATAACAAGACTGTAAAGCATTATTGCCTTTAATATCGGTATCTGTTTCAATTTGAGTTACACAAGCTGCTAAATCTTGTGGTTTTAACGCATCCGAACAAGCTATTGCTGCGGAAGATTTATCCACACCGCTGGATATTAGGCTTTCAGCACAGCTACCAATACCACCTGCTAAGGCTGAAGAATGGGGGATAGTTAATAAAAATACAGGAAAAGAAACTAAACTAGTCCAACGAACAACTTTCAGTAGAATTTGCATAGTAATTTGATCATATTTTTGACTCACAACCATACTAAAGGTAGCTCATCATAATCGGAAGTGAGGTAGTGGAGTAATGAGGTAATTGGGGTAATTGGGGTAATGGAG
Source organism: uncultured Pleurocapsa sp. (assembly GCA_938015355.1). Taxonomy (GTDB): domain Bacteria; phylum Cyanobacteriota; class Cyanobacteriia; order Cyanobacteriales; family Xenococcaceae; genus Waterburya. The sequence continues at coordinate 1,302 of CALLPS010000121.1, read as the reverse complement.
TTTATACTTTTCCATCTTCTCCATCTCCACTACTCCTCCATCGTCTAATACTGGGGAATACTGGAATCGATTTCTTGACTCCAGGCAGCGATTCCACCTGTGACATTTGTACCTTCAAGACCAGCTTCCTTAAGAATATTTAAGGCTTTTGCCGATCGCCCTCCCAGTTTACAATGAGCAATGAGACGATGACCATTAACTAGCTCTTTGACTTTATCAATGCCACTACCGTCTTCAAGTTCAGATAGCGGAATTAATACTGAGCCGTCAATTTTAGCAATTTCGTATTCATTAGGATTACGCACATCGAGCAGGACAAAATCATCCTTTCCGCTATCCATAAGCTGTTTCAAGTCTTGAACCGTCATTTCGCTGATCATAGTGCTCTCTTTTGCTGCTGCTGCTGCTGCTTGAGGAATCCCACAGAACTCTTGATAGTCAATCAGTTTCTCGATTACAGGTCGTTCGGGATTAGGTCGTAATTTCAATTCACGGAATTTCATATCCCAGGCATTGTAAAGCAATAATCTACCACTGAGAGTATTTTCTGCCCCTAAGATAATCTTAATGGTTTCAGTTGCCTGAATTGTGCCGATAATGCCACAAAGTACTCCTAATACTCCGCCCTCCGCACAAGAAGGAACCATTCCTGGTGGTGGTGGCTCTGGATATAAATCACGATAGTTAGGGCCTCCCTGGTAATTAAATACCGTTGCCTGTCCTTCAAAGCGGAAGATAGAACCATAGACATTGGGCTTATCTAGCAGCACACAAGCGTCATTGGTTAGATAGCGGGTGGGGAAGTTATCCGTGCCATCAACTACTACATCATAAGGTTCGAGAATCTCTAGAGCATTAGCTGAACTTATGGCAGTTTCGTACAAATCTACCTGGCAATGGGGATTTATGCTATGAATACGGTCTTTAGCCGACTGAATCTTAGGCTTACCGACCCAGGATTCACTGTGAATTATCTGACGTTGTAAATTAGAACTATCGACAATATCAAAGTCGACCAAACCAATTCTGCCAATACCTGCTGCGGCAAGATAGAGCAACAGAGGAGAACCAAGACCGCCACTACCGATACAAAGAACGCTAGCTGCCTTGAGACGCTTCTGCCCGTCTAATCCTACCTCTGGCAAAATTATGTGGCGGGAATACCTTTGATATTCATCTTTATTCAGTTCTATTGCTTCCAAATCTGGATTAAGCATGGTGAGTTAGAAAAAATGCGATCGCTTGCCCTTGATTTTAAGGTCAGCTTAGTACAATTAGGCTCTTTATTATATAGAATTTCTG
>CALLPS010000120.1 GCA_938015355.1 uncultured Pleurocapsa sp. | reverse complement strand
AGTTTTAATCAAGTTGATTATGTCCATTTTTGGACATCAAGATGGTTCGAGTCTGATCCTTATGCAGTGGATAACAGTGCTTTTGATGCTAATTATCAACTTACACCTATGGGTTATTCTCTCAAGGTTTGGAATACTTTTATTAAGGGAAAAATAGTTTATACCACCCAAGTATCAGAAACAGTTCGCTCTTGGGCAAGTTATGAACCCACAGATAATTCTCTAAGCATATTTTTGCTCAATAAAAATCAAGTTAGTCAAAATGTCAACATTAATTTAAATAGTTATACTAATAGTATTGATAACGAATGTTGGGTCTTAAAAGGGGCTTCACCTCAGTCGAGGACTGTTACCTGGAATAAGTCTGATTCAATTTCATTAAAAGGTTCAAAAATCAAAACTAAATTAGAACCTTTATCGGTTACGGTTATTACATTTCCAAGTAGCAAACTTGAATGAAGTTAGTAACGAGGGACAAATTGTTACTTAATCAGGTTTTACTATCCATAAAATATTTTTTGATGAAAACTACTACTATCCGATCTCGTTTAAGGGCTTTAGCAAAATATCCTATACCGTTAACTATAAATGAACTACATGCATCAAATAAAGGCACCAAAGTCTTAATTAACAGTCTGCCTAAATCAGGGACTTTTCTGCTGAGGCGTGCTTTGAGTCTATTGCCTAGTTTTGTTCCTCGTTGGTCAATGCATGGTCTTGATGCAGGAGAACCTAATTTAAACCGTAAGATAAAAAATATTCGTCGAGGACAGTATGCTTCAGGACACCTATATTGGAGTCAAGCACTAATAGATCTTCTGATTACTAATGATATCCGCACCATATTTATTATTCGCGATCTACGAGATGTTGCGGTATCTTCAGCTTGTTACTTGAATGATAAAAATTCCCACCATCGCTTACAAAGCTATTTTGCTTCATTGGAATCTGATGATGAGCGACTAATGGCAGTCATATTGGGAGCAAAACAGCAACTCTTTTCTGACTGTCAGGACAGAAAATCTTTGGGGGAATTTGGCATGGCTTTTCTACCTTGGCTAGACGAGCCAAATTGTCTTGTGGTTCGTTTTGAAGATCTAATTGGGACTGCTGGAGGTGGAAACGATAAAAAACAAATAGAAAGCTTGCAGGCTATTACAAATTATTTAGATATTGATATTTCTGACGAAAAAATTGCTCAAATGGCTGAAAAACTTTTTTTCAGAAATTCCCGTACTTTTCGTAAAGGCAAAATTGGAGATTGGCAAAATTGGTTTAACACTAAGCATAAAGAAGTATTTAAAGATGTCGCAGGAGAAACATTGATCAAGTTTGGGTATGAAAATGGATACAATTGGTAGAATTGCTAAGCTTGCTTGTTAAAGAATATTTCCATGAAAAAACGACTTGGTTTTATAGCTGGTGCGCCAAGAATATCGACCAATCCCAATGCAGAAATGTCAGGACCTCGTTCTCGCGTTTTAGGATTAATTCAGGGGTTTGAATCTTTAGACTGGTCAGTTAAACCTTTTATTGTCGGCGATCGCACTCCACAAGAATGGTCGGCTAAAGGTTCAGGGGCAGCAGTCAGCAAAGGCTTTATTCGCACTTTAGCAGTGGATCTTGTCCGTATTGGTTTAGGGATGTTCAATAGTTGGCAAAGCTGGCGTGAGTTAGGAGAGCAAGTAGATTGGGTATATGAGTATGCTGCGACCTTACAGTGTTTAGGCTGGATTTTTCAAAGACAAGGCATCCCCTGGATCTTGCAGGTAGAAGCTTTACTCTATTATGAAGCTAAAGCAGAACGTAAAGCTTTAGTCTTAGATGGCATTGCTAAAAGGTTAGAACTATGGTCATATCGACAGTGTGATGTTATTGCCTGTGTTAGTGCCACACTCAAAGAAATATTAGTCGAGGAGATCGGTATCAACCCAGATAAGATCGTATTAGTTCCTAATGGAGTAGATATTCAATTTCTTGATCCGCAACGACATCAAGCAAAACGATTATTTTCTGGCTTTACCATCAGCTTTGTCGGTAGTTTGTATAGCTGGGCAGGATTAGGTCTGTTGCTGGAGGTGATGTCCGAACTACAAGCCGAAGATTATCAAATATCTTTAGTGATTGTCGGCGATGGTGAAATGAAATCAACCTGGTCGGAGCAAGCTCAAAGCTTAGGTATGGAAGAACAGGTAAAATTTATTGGCAGAGTACCTTGGCAAGAAGTACCTCAGTACATAGCAGGTTGTGATATCGGTTATTCTGGGCAAATTCAACTACAGATGGGCAAGATGTATTTATCTCCCATGAAGCTCTATGAATACATGTCTATGGGCAAACCCGTAATCGCTTCTGCTTTTGAAGATGCCCAAAGACTAGTAATTGAAGGAAAAACAGGATTTTTATTTCAGCCAGGAGATAAGCAGACACTTAAACAAGCTTTAATCACAGCCTTTGATGCTCAAGATCGCTTACTCTCCATGGGTCAACAGGCGCGCCAGCAAATAGAAGCCGAACACAGTTGGACTAATCGCGTTCAACATTTGCTAGAAGAAACTGAGAAAATTTTATCTTCAAAAGTTCATACTGACTAATTCACAGTGATCAGGATCACAATAATCTTCATACTGCCGTCACACTAGCTTTACAGTAACTTCATTAAATTAGTTTTATAAGTTACAAGAATTTCATATAAAAAATCATGACGGTTATCACAGTTACTAGCAACGCCGATCAAGGAAATGGATCTCTCAGAGAAGCCGTTTATAATGCTCAGTCTGGTGACACCATAAAATTTGATTCCAGCCTCAGCAATCAGAAAATTACCCTAAGTAGTGGTCTTTGGCTGAATAAAAATTTAACTTTCGATGGTGCAGATGCTCCCGACTTAACTATTAGTGGCGGAAATAAAACTAATATTTTTTGGATGGGTGGCGTGGATGCCAGCTTGGAGTTAACCGTCAAAGATTTGACCCTAGCCGATAGCTATTATGAAGCAAATGCAGGTGGAGCTATTTGGGCGCAGGAAAATAGCACGGTCAATATTGATAATGTTAACTTTACGGGCAACGTTTCTGATGGGGCAGCTTTACACGCTCAACAAGGTAGCTTTATTACAGTAAACAACAGTAACTTTGACAAGAATGATGGAGCTAGCATCAGCGACAAAGAGTTTTCTACTGGAGCAATCAGTCTGTTTGCCTTTGGCGAATTAAAAGTTTCAGATAGCACATTCACTAATAATAAAGGCTTTAACGGTGGTGCAATACACGTTACCTCCAGTGACCTATATGTCGAAAACTCGACGTTTATCGGCAACGATTCTACTCCAGGAAAAGATAGAATCAATTTTATCCCTGGTGCGGGGGGTGCGATTTACGCTGATGCGGCAACCGTTCCTAACGACGAAAGATTTTACGGAACTCTTGAAGGTCACGTGCTTCAAGGAGAAGCAGAAGGGGGAGTCATTTCGATCAACAATAGTCATTTTGAAAAAAATCGCGCAGCAGGACAAGGGGGCGCATTAGCACTTTGGGGTTACTCTCAAGACCAAGTGATCGTTACCAACAATACAATTATTGACAACGAGGTCATTAAAAACAGACAAGACAACATGGCTGAAGGTGGTGGAGTCTGGTTGATGGGCTATGGTACTGTGGAAAACAATACAATTGCCAACAATAAATCAGAAGACCTCGGTGGTGGTTTATTTATCTGGGGAGAAGTTCCAACTACTGTGGCTAACAGTACTTTTTCTGGCAACCAAGCAGCTAAAGGTGGCGCAATCTACAGTGATATTTGGAATAGTCAATTGAACATTGACAATGTAAACTTTGACTCCAATGCTGCATCTACTGAAGGAGGAGTTTTATACACTAACAAGCTTCGTCCTGTTTATTTTGAAAATTCCCAATTCAGCAACAATACCTCGGCTAATATTGCTGATCCTACTTTCAATAGCAGTATGACCAATGTGGTTTACGGGACACAAGCCGCTGATGACCTCTCAGGAACAGAACAAAACGACCATATATTCGGCTTAATTCAGCATGATACCCTCAAGGGTCTAGGTGGCAATGATTACCTTGATGGCGGTGCTAATAACGATATGTTGTACGGTGGAGCAGGAGACGATACTCTAGTCGGCGGCGGACAGAAAAATACTCTTGTTGGTGAAGACGGAAATGACACCTTTATCGGTGGTACTGGTCAAGATCTGATGGAAGGTGGTAGTGGTCAAGACAGATTTGTAATCGGTGACGACAGCAAAGTCTATTACACTGACCATGATTGGTATGACCATGGGATCATTAAAGATTTTGAGCCACAACAAGATACGATTCAGCTTAAAGGTCAAGCTGCCGATTACACCATTCAACCTGCTAACAGCCAAGGAATAAATGGTACAGGCATAATGTATCAAGGTGGCATGGTGGCACTGGTAGGAGATATGTCTCCCAATGATTTTAGTTTGAATGCAGATTACATTAGCTATGGTACTGCTGTGGATAGTTATGAGACTCCAGCAGATTCTGATATTTCAGTTGGCTATGATGGGTTAGAGTTAAAACAAGACGCTTTATTTGCAGGGAAGCCTGATTATAATCCTGCTGATCATAATGGATTGGTTGTCTGGAATACAGGTGATACTTGGCATTTAGAGGCAACAGGCGACGCAGATGGTTCCCGTTTTGTTGGCAAGATTATAGCTGATAGTCCAATCACAGACTTAACTGAGTACTGGATTGAGGGCAATGATCGAGTGGAGTTTGCTGATAATTCTAATCAGATTCTTGAGTTTGATATGACCATCTGGTCAAAATGGACAGATGGAATTTCCTTCAAAGTAAGCGATGGAACTTCTCTAGTTTTGGATCTAGAGGAGAATAATGATATTTCTGTCAAAGCAGGATCTAATTTTCAGGAAGTAAATGTTTGAGTCGTTCTCAAATATTGACCTTTGAACTTAGGTTAACTAACTTGTTCTGGGTGGTAAAAACTCCACCCAAAACTTCAAAACTTCAAAACTTCAAATCAACCCTTCCATTAACTTTTGCTTAGCAGTATTTAAAGCTTCTTCAAGTTTACTGGCATCTCTGCCCCCAGCCTGAGCGAGATTGGGTCTACCACCACCGCCGCCGCCGCAAATTTTAGCAATCCCACCAATAAATTTACCTGCCTGGAGTTGCTTCTCTTTAATTATCTTGGGACTGAAGGCAGCAACTAGACTAACTTTACCCTCAGAGGGGATAGATGCGACTACCACCGCAGCTTCACCTAATTTTTGCTGTAATCTTTCCGCCGCAGACTGTAAGGATTTTGCATCCATCTCCCCCATATTTGCCACGAGAATTTGATAGTCCCCAACAGTTTCTGCCTGAGATAATAAACTATCGGATTTAGCTAAAGCAAGTTCTTGTTTTGCCGCTTCTAATTCCTTTTGGGTAGTTCTTAATTCCGCTTGTAAACTGTTGACGCGATCGCTAATTTCTTCGGGCTTAATTTTAAAAGTGCTGCTCAATTCTTTGACCACCTGATCTCGCAGGTTTAAATAATCTAAAATGGCTCCTCCCGCCACAGCTTCGATTCTTCTAACTCCCGCAGAAATACCTGTTTCAGAGATGATTTTAAACACCCCAATTTCCGCCGTATTATGAACATGAGTTCCACCACAGAGTTCCATGGACACCCCAGGAAAATCAATTACTCTGACATCAGCAGCATATTTTTCCCCAAACATGGCGATCGCACCTTTGGCTTTGGCTTCATCTAAAGGCATCACATTAACATCAGCATCATAGGCTTCTAAGATCCAAGTGTTAACTAATTCTTCTATTTGCTGGATATCTTCCCCTGTCAAAGCCCGAGGGGAATTAAAATCAAATCTGAGACGATCCACATTCACCAGAGAGCCTGCTTGGGATACGGAATCATCGACTATTTTCTTTAATGCCGCCTGTAATAAATGGGTAGCAGTATGGTTTGCTTGTACTCGACGACGACAAGCTAAATCTATAGTTGCGTTAACTACATCTCCTACTTTTACCATCCCGCGATCCACTGTTCCTTTATGAACAAAGATATTGCCTTCTTTTTGCACATCTTGAATCGTAATTAGAGCATCATCCCCCAAGAGGTAACCGCGATCGCCAATTTGTCCCCCAGACTCGCCATAAAACGGCGTTTGATCGAGAATAATTTGTACCCGATCTCCAGCCGTCGCAGTAGGAGCATTATGGGAAGTTTCATCATCACTGACGACAATCCCCATTACCTGAGATTGAGCTTCTATTTCGGTATAGCCGAGGAAACTAGTCTCATTACTGCCTGTAACTATCTCTCCCAGAGCATTTTGAGTAGTCAGGTCGATCGCTTCATGGGAATCTTTGGAACGAGTTTTTTGCAACTTCATTTCCTGCTCAAACCCTGGTATATCAACAGTTAATCCCTGTTCTTCGGCAATTTCTTGAGTAAGTTCGAGGGGAAAACCATAAGTATCATATAGTTCAAAAGCGTCTTGACCCGAAATTTGCTGCTGTGACAGGTTAGGGGCATTGGCAATAATCTCCGCTAGCAACTTCTCTCCCCTGGCTAGAGTTTTCAGAAATTGCGTTTCTTCACGCTGTAGTTGGGTTTTAATAAAGTCAGCTCGCTCCCTCACCGTCGGATAAGCTAATTCCGAAAGTGCGATCGCTGTTTTCGCCACCTGATTAATAAAATTACCTTCAATGCCAATTAATCTGCCGTGACGAATGACCCGCCGAATTAAACGACGCAAAATATAACCGCGATCTGTATTAGAAGCCATAATGCCATCTGCGACCATATGCACTATTGCTCGCACGTGATCGCCAATGACTTTCAGGGATGTTTTAGTTTGCTCATCCGCTTTTTCGTAATCTATTCCAGCAATCTCCGCTGCCGTATGTATAATCGGCAGAATTAAATCTGTTTCATAGTTATTAGGTACTTGTTGCAGAATTTGCGCCATCCTTTCTAAACCCAACCCCGTATCAATATTTTTATTGGCTAAGGGAGTTAAATTACCATCCGCATCGCGGTTATATTGCATAAATACCAAGTTATAAAACTCAATAAATCTGCTATCGTCTTCCAAATCAATATTTTCATCACCCAATTCTGGATGAAAATCGTAATATAACTCCGAACAAGGACCACAAGGACCAGTTATTCCTGATTTCCAAAAATTATCTTTTTCTCCCATGCGAATGATCCGATTTTTGGCAATACCGATCTGGTTATGCCAGATGGCAAAAGCTTCGTCATCATCTTCAAAAACACTAGGTACAATACGATCTGCTGGTAATTGATATACCTGAGTAGAAAGTTCCCATGCCCAAGCGATCGCCTGTTCTTTGAAATAATCTCCAAAGCTGAAGTTACCCAACATCTCAAAAAAAGTATGATGTCTGGCAGTCCGTCCCACATTCTCAATGTCATTAGTACGGATGCACTTTTGGGAAGTAGTGGCACGGGGTTGGGGTGCAGGGCGTTGTCCGAGAAATATCGGTTTAAACGGCAGCATTCCCGCAATAGTCAGCATTACTGTCGGATCTTCAGGAATTAAAGATGCACTAGGCAATATTTGGTGCTGTTTAGCTTCGTAGAACTTTAAGAACTTGTCGCGGATATTGCTACCGCTTAGTTGGGGAAGATCAACCATCGTAGTTAGTGAAATGCAGTTGGTGTATTTCCTTATTTTTGCATTTTTGAGGGATGGATTGAGTCGGATCAATATCTTTCCCTCTAGTACTTTTTGCCAGGGATGAGACACACTAACCCATTGGGGATAGTTTAAGTTTTTGCTCGAACTAATTCCTTGAACAGTAATCTTACTGCTTTAGCTACAACTCACATGCTGACTAATCGGAATGAGTTTTGCCTGGAGCAGGTCGAGTCTGATATTGAAATTGAATTGGAAATATAAGATCTCGGTGAAAATTAATATACCCTGATGATATTGCTTATATTAAGTTCTATAGTACCGACTAGATAACATGGAAAACATAGTCGAAAATGCGATCGTCTCTGCTGAACAGATGCAGCTAATTGAATCACAAGTTTTTGCTGCGGGAATGCCCGTGGCAGGATTAATGGAAAAGGCTGCCAGGCTTTGTTTTGAGAGAATAAAGAATCTATATCCTTTACCTCAACATGCTTCAGTCGGGATTTTAGTTGGACCAGGACACAACGGCGGAGATGCTTTGGTAATCGCGCGGGAATTGTATTTGGCTGGATATCAAGTGAAGATTTTTCGCCCATTTTTTAAGCTGAAACAATTAACTGCTCAACACGCTAATTATGTGGCTAGTTTAGGGATTACATTTTACGAGGAAATTCAACCTCTGAGGAAATGTCAACTCATAGTTGATGGTCTGTTTGGCTTTGGCTTAAATCGTGATTTGCCTGAGAAAACCATTCAAGTTATTGATCTGCTTAATAGTTGGTCGCAACCGATTGTTAGTATTGACCTCCCCTCGGGTATCAATACTGATACGGGAAGGGTTATGGGGGGGGCGATTAATGCCACCCATACCTTTTGTTTAGGTCTTTGGAAAAAAGCCTTTTTTCAGGAGCAAGCTCTGGAATATTTCGGTAACAGTGAAAGAATTGATTTTGGTTTGCTGCGACATCATATTTGGTCGGTCTTACCCCAACCCGTCCCCATTAAACAGATGACAATGGCGATCGCTCTAGACTGTTTACCTCTACCTCGCCCGATTATTAGCTACAAATATAGTCGGGGAAATTTACTGCTGATCTGTGGTTCTCGTACCTACGCAGGAGCCGCTATTTTAGCAGCTTTGGGAGCTAGGGCAAGTGGAGTCGGTATGCTGTCTGTCGCTGTGCCAGAGTCCCTTAAAAGCCTGCTCGTTAGTCATTTACCTGAAGCCATCATCGTCGACTGTCCTGAAAATAAGGAAGGTGCGATCTCTTCTCTACCTTTTTCGCCGACAGATCTTAGTCAGTTTGATCTAGTTGCCTGTGGCCCTGGTTTAACCAGAAATGCGAAATCGGTAGTGGCTAAAGTTTTACAGGCAGAATGTCCCTTAATTTTAGATGCGGATGGTTTAAATATTTTAGCGGAACATGATGTCCTCGAAGTCTTAAATGAGCGAGTTGCACCAACAGTGTTGACTCCTCACCTGGGGGAATTTAAACGTCTTTTTCCTGAAATAACCGACCTTGATGACCGACTTGATGCCGTCCAAACCGCCGCTAAGACTAGCAATGCCATCATTTTACTTAAAGGAGCTAGAACAGCGATCGCAAATCCCCAAGGATTAATCTGGATTATCCCTCAAAGTACTCCCGCTTTGGCTAGAGGCGGTAGTGGAGATGTATTAACTGGACTAACGGCAGGTTTAGCAGCCCAAGAGAGCAAAACTGTCGACAGCAGCTTATTTAACACGGTGGCAACTTCTGCTTGGTGGCACGCTCAAGCAGGAATTAAAGCAGCTCAAGAGCGGACTGAGTTGGGGGTAGATGCCACAACCCTCGCCCAATACCTTACCCCAACTATTAATCAGTTTTTAAGTAATTAAGCATTGATCTGAGTTTAAATATGGAAACACTTGAGTTAAATAGCCTTTAAGTGCCATTCCTATTTTCAATCAATTTCTCTCATAAAAATTAATGCTTACTTCTTTGTTACTTAGCTCGACAATTCTAGTTAGTCAGGCACCCAATGCTGATTCCGATTTTAGGCAATTAAAGAGTCAACTAGAAAGCTATGGATTTCAGGTGAACATTGCCATTCCGCCAGATTCTAATCTACCCAATCAGCAGATAGGTCTAAGAAGAAGAGTTAGAAAACCTTATGGTTTGTTTAATTCCCAAAATAAATCAATCTGGATTAACCCGATTGTATTTGAACTAGGCAATAGCAATGCTACGTTAATTCACGAAACAGTTCATGCTACTCAATACTGCGTCGGTAATGGTAATCTGAAAACTATCGGGCTCGATATTGAACCTATTCCCCAGGCTCTACCTTTTTTTAAAAGATATGTCGATACTCATAGTCAAGCTATAGAACAAGAAGCTTATACTGTGCAAACTCAACCTAATAGCTATGAATTAGTTAGGTCGTTATTGGAAAAGCATTGTCAATAGATAAGTAGGTGGGTCAAATTAATTAGAAGATGCTTTGGGTAGTGGGGTAGTGGAGAGTACAAGATAGGCAAATAATCAACATCAAAATTAAGATCCTAATTTTGGTTTTATATTTAATTACGCCTACCTACTTACTTAAAAGCTTTTTTGATTAAGAAAATTATTTGCTAACTTGAACATTTAACAACATGGAATTTGTTACCACAATTAAAGAACTTGATGCCATTGCTACGGCTGCCCATACTGGAGATAACAGCAAACCAAAGTGGGGTAATAAAATTCCTGCGGCGATGGGAATCGAAAATGCATTGTATGCCAAAGCCCAAGTTAGATTTTGCTTAATTTTATTAACTGTGGCGCGACTAAGTTCAATCGACTTAATTACATCCTGGAGTTGATTTTGCATCAGGACAATATCCGCCGTAGCGATCGCCACATCCGTACTGCCTTGGAGAGATATGCCTACATCTGCCTGTGCCAATGCGGGGGCATCATTAATGCCGTCACCAACCATGGCGACTGTTTTATTATGTTGCTGAAGAGATTGAATAATCTGAGCTTTTTGCGCGGGTTTTACTTCCGCGAAAACTTGAGTAATATTGAGTTTTTCGGCGATCGCAGTAGCTACTTCCGAGCGATCGCCTGTGAGCAAGACAGTATTTAATCCTGAGTTTTGTAATTGTCTAATCGTTTGAATCGCATCAGGGCGCAGACTGTCTTCAAGAGTAATCAATCCTTGTAAAACGCCTCCTATTGCCAAATAAACAATTGTTTTTCCTGATTGAGCTAACAATTGAGCTTTAAGTTCATGATCCTCAGCCAGAGAAATTCCCTGACTAGTTAGCCATGACTGATTACCTAGATAGACAGTTTTCCCTGCAACCTGTGCCGACATTCCCCGTCCAGGTTGAGTCTTAAAATTAGTAGTTTCCAATAAAGCAAGATCTTCTGATTGTGCTGCGGTGGTAATTGCTTGAGCGAGGGGATGATTACTGCCACTTTCCACAGATGCCGCGATCTGGAGTAACTTCTGGGGTGTGATGTCAGTCACAGGAAGACATTCCCTCACTTCTGGTTTGCCCATAGTTAAAGTGCCTGTCTTATCAAAAACCACTGTATCCAACTGGTGGGCACGTTCCAAAATATCTCCACCTTTAATCAAAATACCTGATTCCGCTCCGATACTAGTACCGACCAAGATCGCTGTCGGGGTAGCCAAACCCAGGGCACAGGGACAGGCAATTACCAATACGGCGATCGCCAACTTCAACCCTAACAATAGAGCAGAAGTACTGACCATCATCTCTGTCCCACCCATAGACATCGAATGAGAGGTTGTGACTAAGACAGAATCCCAAATATTGCTGCCGATAACATACCAAAAGAGGAAAGTTAAAGTTGCGATCGCCATTACGCCATAAGCAAAATAACCTGCGATCGTATCAGCTAACTTCTGGACAGGGGCTTTGCGAGTTTGAGCATCTTCTACCAAATTAATAATCTTAGCCAGGGTGGTATCTTGACCAATGCCCGTCACCTCAATCGTAATCACTCCTGACTGATTAATTGTTCCCGCCCGCACCACTTCAGAGATTATTTTAGTTACTGCTAAAGATTCTCCCGTTAACATTGACTCATCAATGGTGGTTTCTCCGATAATGATTTTGCCATCCACAGGAACTTTTTCTCCTGGTAAGATGCGTAACCATTCTCCTGGCTTAACTTGTTCTACAGGGATTTCAATTGTCGCTCCCTGCCCTTTCTTGCCAATTAAACGAGCGATAGGGGGTTGTAGGTTAACTAGCTTTTCCAAAGCAGCAGCAGCGCGGTTACGGGCTTTCCCTTCCAAAGTACGTCCCAGTAAAATAAAGCCCAGTAACATTACAGGCTCATCAAAAAAACATGACCAACCCAAACCAGGTGAAAATAGAGCAAAACAACTAGCCAAGTAAGCGCTGACTGTTCCCAAACCGACTAAAGTATTCATATTAGGCATGCCCTGCGCCAGACTACCCCAACCATCCACAATTAGCGATCGCCCTGGAATTAATAACGCCAAAGTTGCCAAACCAAAGTGAAACCAAATATTACTCAGGATGGGGATGCTAGGTAAACCTAAATGATGTAGATGCCCAATACTCGAAAGAATAATTAATACTGTAGCGGTAATTAATTGGCGTAATTGTGCTTCTTTTTGCTGCTGTCGTTTCGCCTGATTATCTTGGGCGGTTTGATAAATACTGCGATCGCTCTTTCGGAGTTGACTGGGAAAACCTGTTTTAGTTAGTTTGTCAGCTAAGGCTTCTGGGACAAGACTTTGGGCTTGATATTCAATTACGGCTACTTCGGTAATCAAATTAACGCAAGCAGATATAACCCCTGAATTTTGCTCTAGCTGCTTTTCAACGGCTTTGACACAACCCGCACACTTCATTCCCCCGACATCCAATGCCACAGTTTTTAAATCAGAAGCTTGAGGTCTAATTTGCTCTTGATTAGGAGAAGAGGCAGGGAATTTAATCATAAAAAGTATGGCGCAACATTCATCATCGATCTTTATCCTAAATCAATCAGAGGTGTTACTGATTCTCTAGAGGGTAATTTCTCGAACAGTAACAAATCCTTCTTCTATACTGGGAGGTGATTCTGCTAAATATTCAGCATAAGTATCAATGACCTGATCGGGAACTTGGCGCGAGCGCTTTTTATTCCATTGCTTACAAGTATCAATGGGAGTTTTGATCCACCAAGCCATCCATTCTGTATTAGTACTATCTAGTTTTATCAGAAAAGAACTTCGCCAATCATCCCTGACATTAGTAGCATCATAAATAATGGGTTGATTATAGGTTAAGGCTAATTTTACTTGGTAAATTACTTCGTTTTCAATTCTATTCCAGTCGCCCTGGGCACTTGGATCACCGAATACTCTGCCTCTAATCGTGTCGCTAGAGATAATTACCGAGTCAAGAATTTGCTCTTTTAATTTAGATGCAAATGTTGATTTTCCACTACCAGGAAGACCAATAAGCATATGACATAGTATAGGTTGGGGTGCAGTCATCGTAAAAAAAGTCTAGGTTGAGACGGATTAAGCTACTATTAAATAGTATAAAATCTTGTCACCAGTTATGCTATGCACCTTGGTAAATTTTGCATTAAGCCCTTCGCGTTTGCTAATTAACCACCTATTTTAAGATTGAAATTGTCTGGCATAAAAACTAGCATATACACCATTTTGTTCTAGTAATTCTTGATGATTACCTGTCTCAATTATTTGTCCTTTTTCTAATACTAAAATAAGATCAGCCCGTCGTA
>CALLPS010000119.1 GCA_938015355.1 uncultured Pleurocapsa sp. | reverse complement strand
ACAGGTCCATGACTAGTGACCGATTCAATCAGCAATAACCAATCTCTTTCAGACCAATAGAGAACGACATCTGGCAACTTACCTTTACGATTAACTTTAACGCCTAATTGGGCTAGTCTATCTTTCTTGAAAAAGTCTTCTTTTGCCCCAGTATCGCCTAGATAAATTACTTCAGCCCCTGGTGCAAAACGGGGTCCAAATTCCTTGACAATATCCTGTATTAATTTACTGTGAACCCCAGGACTGAGCTTAATCTCCGTGCCATCATCGAGAGTCAAAGGAATCATTTCCATTTCCCGTTTTTTGGCATAGTTGGCTGCCAAAGTCTCTCGACGTTCAAGCCAATCGGCTAAGGCTGTATCCCATTCATCAGTACCGTATTTAACTAGAATATCGAAAAGTTCGACAGTAATTTGATAACAAGCTTTAGGACTGTTGACAGGGCGGTCTGGCTTGTCGGGATTATAAAGACAAATTCCACCATCAATAAATTGATGAAGTGTTCGTCGTCTGAAGGTTTCACGAGTATTCGGCGCATATTTTTTGCCATAAAATTCTTCGCACCAATTCATAATTGGCGTAACACCAATCATTGGTCTTTTTAAATTCGCCCACGAGCCATCGGGTTTTAGACCGATTAAAGATAACAAAGTAAGTGCTGATCGCTCATTTTGCTGCGCTTTGGGCATCCCTAATAAAGCTAAGATCTCTAATGCTTGATCGATTTTCTCTTGAACGGCTAGAGGATTATTGTTATCACCTGCCATTTTTGCTAATTCCTCTTCTAGTATTTTGTCAATCTGCTTCTGGGATAATTCTTGACCAAGAGCCTTATTACCCATAAATTTTAAAGATTCGAGAATGGGATAATTTATTGCTCTCAAGTCAGTGGCATTTACCTGAGTATGCCCGCCAAACAATCGATAATATTTATCTAGCAAAGTACTGTTTAGATAAACATAAAGACCAAGGGCAACATCTTGGGTAAAACCTTGTTTGGCAGCATGAAAAACATTGAGCTTATTATCAAAACCAATTAATTCACCAGGCAATGAACCATCATAATGTGCAGCGACAATTCTTCGTTTCTCTTCCTTACTACTAAACCGTTTGACAATTAAGAAATTGCCTGAATTTTCCCATAGCCATCTTCTCGACTGATTAGATACTGAGATGGCATTGGGTTTTCTTGAATCTTTGGGCCAATCTACTCCTCCTTTTAGATGAGTAGGATATATCAGAGGAACAGCACCATCTTCAATATTTTGTCGTAAATCATCTCTTAGCCTGAAGTCTACTACTGGTCCCGTGCTTACCTGAAGCTTTATATCATCTAAAGTTGAGTTGAAATAAGATAATCTGTCGATTATCGCTCGATCTCGATCATTAGCTGCAATATGAATAAATTGTCGTTTGTCGTTTGATTTGACTATTGCCGTAAAGGGAACTGTACGAGTAGTTATATCCGTTGCTGTAACACTTTGAGTATCCTCATCAATTTTAAAGTCCGCAGCAGGGCTAGACGTAATGGTAACGGACTGTTGTTCTACTCCTTTAATTAAGTGAATGATGATATTTTCTTGAAGTACCTTATTATCTGCGAAAGCAACGGATCTCGAGTCGAAAATATGTATGTGTTGAATGGCTGTCTCGCGAAGAAGATATTCGCGAAATGGTTGATAATAGACACCATTACAAAACGATCTGGGAATAATTGCTACTAATTCACCACCCGCACGAAGTCTAGAAATAGAAAGTGCTACAAATCCCGCATACAGATTGACTGTTTCTATGCCAACACTTTTTAAAGCTTTTCTATGACTGCTAGTAGTAGCAATTTTTTTATAGGGCGGATTGACGATCGCATGGCTGTAATCTAAATCCCAATATCTGAATAATCTTGAGTTCTTTGTCTTAGTAAAAATGAAATCATCTAGAATAAAATTGGCGTTGATTAAGATCCCTTTTTTTTCTGATTTTTCAACGCATAGTGAGAGTGTTTCCTCTATAAAAGGCTGAATAATCGAATCTATGTCAATAGCATGGATTTCTAAAGATTTTATTTTTCCCCTTCTTAAGGATTCATCAACAAAGGCTGCCGTCAGCGAACCCGAACCACATCCTGGATCTAGAAGTGAGATATCTCCCTCAATTTTATCGAATAAAGAAGCCATATATAGACTTATCGAATGAGAGGTAAAAAATTGTCCTAATGTGGACTTAGCTTCTGGATTGAGTTGAGAATTTGCTTTGATTCTCAGTAATTCGGCAGCACGAAGAACGTTCAAGTTATCAGCACCTAAGATATGCAAATATTAACTAAATGTATCTTATTGCGGCGATCAATGTTTCTCTTGGGAGCAAGAAACATCGATGTTAACTCTTGAAAAAAGCAGTTTCGATTACCAAAAAATTAAAAGCTAAAGAAAACTAACCCGCTACCTACTAGATGGTGCTACTTAGTCTGAACAAATTGAGAGCGTGGGTAACATTAGTTAACTAATGGTGCCAGTAAGAGGAGAACTTGCGGAGGCATAGGGCTTAACGGGAATTCGTCCTGATAGATAAGCTAGTCTACCTGCTTCCGCTGCCAAACCCATGGCGCGTCCCATTGCTACGGGATTTTTCGCTAGTGCGATCGCACTATTAACGAGCAACGCATCAGCACCCATTTCCATCGCTAAAGCTGCTTCGCTGGGAGTACCGATCCCCGCATCTACCACCACAGGAACCTTTGCCTCTTCGATAATAATAGCGATATTAGCGGCATTATTAATTCCTTGTCCTGAACCAATGGGAGAACCCAAGGGCATTACCGT
>CALLPS010000118.1 GCA_938015355.1 uncultured Pleurocapsa sp. | reverse complement strand
TGGGCAAAGTCTTTGTATTCTGATAAATATTCTCCCCGACCAAAATTACTCCCTGCGGTAATTAAAAGCTGGTACGGATGAAGTTCAAATTCTGCCATCGAGCCAATAATTCCATTATCAGTGATCCAGCCCTCAACAACTAGAATTTCTGCTGCTACAGGTGCTGAATAAGAAAAAAAGCCTTCTAGTCTAGTCAACAATAACCAACTGCTTAAAGCGATCGCTAATACGAGACTCAACCAACCTTGAACAGTCAATCCCCAACGAGGCTTAAGCGAGACTAATCCCCATAGTTTTGTTTGTCTTCTTGGCATTAATTCTTCATGGGAGTTATCCTATCTTCTAGAAGTATAAATCCAGTGTATAAATCTAAAAATATTTTATCAAAAAAGCTCTAAGCCTATAGCTATTGGCTAATCGCCTTTTAGTTAATGTTATCCCTATACGAGGAATCGGACATAACATATCATGCACGGACGAAGCCCCTTGATTGATGACCTGACCTATTTATGTCCCATGATTATTTTGATTGAGGAGGAATCGGACATATTCGTGATCAATGTCTGCTCGGTAATCTGAGTCTTTTGGCTTTGCAGATCCGCTAAACTTAATACAATGGCGATCGCCACTATTAAGGTTAATAATAAGTTTCGGGCGAAAATCTTATTGCCTGCAAGTTCGATTATTTCTGCTCTCACGTCACTTAACATCATATATTTTCCCCGATTAGTTTAAGAGCTGTCTAAGTGTCTATAAACTAGATATGAATTGAAGATGATAAATATGCAAGGTTGCATTTCAATTATTTCAGTCTGATCTCATAATAAAGCATGCTTGTACTTGAAAAAATTTAGAATTATGTTATCTATATAACAAGTTGATATTTTTTTACTATTTAATATACTTATATTAAGAAAGAAATATTATCTTTTCTATTTTGGCGATCGCCTTGCTCACAAGAGTGGGATTTGCTGCCAATTAGAACAAAAGATATTGCAAAGTATATGTAGCAAGGTTGATGTCATACCATTCCAAAGAATTAAATAACGGGCGCTGGGGAATCTTTATTAATGATCAGCTTGTAGCAACTATCGGTTGTTCTGATACTTGCCACAAAATCATTCAGTTTCTAAAAACTCGTTCTTCTCAGGATCAAACTCCAGCCTTGATAGAAAGTCATGGGGTTAATCAGTACTTTCATGACATGAAGTTAAGACCGTGATGAGGGATGAGGGATGAGGGATGTCCTAAAGGATACCGCTTCGCATAAGGGATGAGGGATAAGGGATGAGGGATAAGGGATAAATTTGCTACTGACTATTGCTTTGTTTGTTGTAAAAATCAATCATCGTCTGACGATAGAATTTAGGCATTCCAGTATCATAGTACTGACCCTGTACTAAATAAGCGATCGCACCATTTTGCTGTCTTAATTTATCTAAGCAAGTGGTTAACTGAAATTCTCCTTTGAAGCGCTGGTTATTTTTGATCTCTAAATCTAGTAACTCAAAAATATCTGACTCTAGAACATACATACCAAAGACTCCCAGAAATTGATCATTAGCCATTCCTGAGACTGTAAGATGTTTCCTGGCATATTCTATAGTTGGTTTTTCATATATTTGGGCAATTTCCAAGGTAGATTGTTCAGATTGTTCGGTTTGCCACTTGCCACCGACGCATCCTGCTTTATGAATAACATCAGCATTCATCACGGTAATCCCAATGACGCTAGTTTCTTGTTGCTGATAAATATCAACCATCTGGGCTGCACAGGAAGATTCACTCTTGGAAGTATAAACATGATCCCCTAATAGCAGTAGAAACGGCTGATCCCCAACCCACTCGCGGGAACAAAAGACCGCATGACCAAAACCTTCTTGTTCAGTTTGAGTCAGAATAGTAATGCGATCGCCTATAGTCTGTAAATACTCACTATATTCTTTATTTTCCGCAGAAAGTTTGTTCCAGAGTTCAGCCTTGGGGGGCGATTTTAAAAGATCGTGAAACAAATTGCGATCGCACTCTTGGACGACAATTCCTACCTCTTCGATTCCCCCGCTAATCGCTTCTTCGACAATCGCTAAGATAATCGGCTTGGCGCGTCCATCTTTATCGATAATGGGAAACAACTCTTTCTTCAACGCTTTCGTAGCAGGATACATGCGAGTCCCAAACCCCGCAGCAGGAATCACCGCTTTACGTACTTTCTTATTCGACATAGAAATGATTACAAATTACTGATTATTAAAGCTTTTAGCTTTTAGCTGGTAACTGTTAACTGATTAATACATTTCATACTTTAACAACGTACAAGGAATTGCACCGTTGTATAGTTTAATGCGCTTAGAAGTCCTTAGTCCTACCTGTTTCGACAGCTTCATGCTACCCGTCAGAATATAGGCTGTCCAGCCTTTAAACCTCTGTTTAAAGATATCTCCTAAAAGTTTATATAATTCCCCTAATTCAGCTTCTTTTCCGAGCCTTACACCATAGGGAGGATTGCAAATCAATACCCCTCGATCTGCTGGGGCTTCGATGGTAGAAAGTTCTTGACGGGCAAATTTAACATAGTCTTCTAATCCAGAAGCTTCAGCGTTAACAAAGGCTTGTCTGATGACTTGAAGATCGCGATCGCTTCCAATGATGGGAACAGTAAGATCGTGTTTTTGGCGATCGCTAGCATCCTTGAGTAAACTTTGCCAGAGATCATGATCATAGTCTAGCCAGGATTGAAATCCAAAGTCACGATATAGCCCAGGGGCAATGTTTAAGGCTTTTAAAGTAGCTTCGATGGGTAATGTACCACTGCCACACATCGGGTCAAGAAAGGGCAAATCTGGTGTCCACTCCGCCATCTCTAATAAAGCGGCTGCCAGAGTCTCTTTCATCGGTGCAGCACCAATTGCAGGACGATAACCCCGACGGTGTAAACTAGAGCCTGAACTATCTAAACTAATGATGCAGTGTTTTTCGTCAATATGAGCATTAATTAGTAGATCAGGATTTTCTGTATCGACACTAGAACGTTTTCCCCCTCTCACCTTTTGCCAGTCGGTGATCGCATTTTTAATTTGTAAGGCAGTAAAGTGAGTATGATTCAGCAGCTTATTTTTGCCTGTGCAGGTAACAGCCAAAGTCATATTAGGGGTTATATATTCCGACCAATCCAACTTTTGCACACTGCGATATAGTTCATCACCATTAAAGCTTTTTACTCTGGCGATCGGCATTAAGATGCGAAAAGTCGTCCTTGTCCAGAGATTCGCTTTGTAGAGTAATTCCTTGTCTCCCTTAAAATGAATCCCCGTAAAGTCTGG
>CALLPS010000117.1 GCA_938015355.1 uncultured Pleurocapsa sp. | reverse complement strand
GATCGCGCTACCTTTAAAGGTTATGGACCTGAACAGGGATATCTTTGGTTAAGAGAGAAAATTGCGCAACATGACTTTAAATCCCGTGGTTGTGATATAGATGCTGCGGAAATCTTTATCTCAGACGGTTCTAAGTGTGATTGCGGTAATATCCTCGATATTTTGGGAGACGATAACAAGATTGCCGTTACCGATCCTGTATATCCCGTCTATGTCGATACTAACGTGATGGCAGGACATACAGGGGCAGCCAAAGACGGTAAATATGAAGGCTTAGTTTATCTACCCATTAGCGCGGATAATAACTTTACAGCGGAGATTCCCACAGAAAAAGTAGATTTAATTTATCTCTGTTTTCCCAATAACCCGACAGGTGCCACTGCTACTAAAGAACACCTTCAAGCTTGGGTCGATTATGCCAAAAAACACGACTCCTTAATTCTGTTTGATGCGGCATATGAAGCCTTTATTACCGATCCCGATTTACCTCACTCGATCTATGAGATCGAAGGAGCAAAAGATTGTGCGATCGAATTTCGTTCGTTCTCGAAAAATGCTGGTTTCACAGGGACTCGTTGCGCTTTGACGGTAGTTCCCAAAACCCTGACGGGTAAAGCCAGCGATGGTTCTGATGTACAGCTGTGGCAACTTTGGAATCGCCGTCAGTCCACTAAATTTAACGGCGTATCTTATATTGTGCAACGGGGTGCAGAGGCGGTTTATTCGGCAGCAGGACAAGCCCAAACTAAGGAATTAATCAGCTTTTATCTAGAAAATGCCAAAATCATCTGCGACCAACTAACCGCAGCGGGAATCAAAGTATACGGCGGGACAAACGCTCCCTATGTATGGGTCAAGACTCCCAACGGATTATCTAGCTGGGATTTCTTTGACAAATTACTCTTAAACTGTAACGTTGTGGGTACTCCTGGATCAGGTTTTGGTGCAGCAGGAGAAGGCTATTTCCGCATCTCGGCATTTAATAGTCGGGAAAACGTTAACGAGGCAATGAAACGAATTACCGAAAAGTTCAAAGTTTAGTTATTTTATCAAAAAGCTCTAAGCTCTAAGCTCTAAGCTTTGTAATTAATTGGCTACCTGTCCTAAAGGATTTCCTTTAGGGCTTATAGTTGGGGGGAAGCCTTTTATCTAAAAATATCTAGATCAAACTTTCCAAGAGTTATCAAGAGTTTCTGACAAACAAGAATTTTGGTCTAGCTTCCCCGTTGATTTTTAACATCTCTTCTAAATCTTGCCATTGTTCTCCCTCAATTAAATCGATAATGCCATCCAAATTATCCCGATAATTATAAAGCGATCGCAATAATTCCTCTCGATTATATTTTGCCATCATTACCCCCAATTCAGGATTTCCTCCCCCCACACGACTAGTATCTCGAAAACCAGAACTAGCAAGAATTTGAGCTAATTGTAAAGTATCTGGTTCTTCTTGTAGACAGACTTGGATCAAACTAGCACTTACCATCACGGGTAAATGAGAAATCCAGCTTACGGCGCGGTCATGTACTTTGGCATCGCAAACATAAGGAATAGCATTTAATTGTAATGCGATCGCTTTTAACTTCTCTACATGCTCCGACTTGCTTTCTGGGGTAGGGGTAAAGACATAAGCTGCGCCAGTAAACAAATTAGGTAATGCCGCATCAATGCCACTTTCGGCTGTACCTGCCATCGGATGTCCACCAATAAAATTAGACCATAATGGTTTACATTCCTTGACAACAGGTTGTTTGACTGACCCCACATCAGTAATAATTGTATCGGAATTAAGATAAGGGACTATTTGTTTGATTGTTGGTGCGATCGCTGCAATAGGAGTACAAATAATGACTAGTTCTACCTCTGACAGGGCTTCAAAGCTGGTGCTAGCTTGATCAGCAATGCCTTTCCTTAATGCTGTTTTGCAGGTGCTTTCTTGACGAGATATGCCGACAATACTGTGTCCTTGCGATCGCAAATCTAACCCCAAAGAACCGCCGATCAAACCCAAGCCCACTAGACCAATTTTCATTATTTATTTTAATATCAAATATCTATAATATTTTGCAATAAAACTAATACAGTTATTTTATCGATAAACCCATTTTTACTAAAAAAATATACTTAACAAAAATACTTGTTGTAATAGCTCTGGAAATTTTTATGATCTAGGCTAGACTTAGTGTTCTGTAAGATTATGCCAGGTCAAAAGATCTTAAATTACTTAAATAAAATCTGGGGAAAGATTCAACAATTACTTAAGACAAGTTAAAGAATGTTGGGGGTTACGGGGGATCGTTTTAGACTGGCAACCAGTGATTGAAATGTTAGGAGGAGTTGATCGCTCTGAAATCTGTAAAAATTTAATAAGAGCATTCAGAATCTAAAATATCTATCTAATTGTGTCTAATTAAAATTATTTTCCTTAAGATAAATTAGGTAAATGGGTAAAGTTTATCAAATTCACCCCAATAACTACCAAAACAAAAAATTACAACTATCTCGACCCACCACAAACTCTAAAAACGGCTCTATCTAGTACCATACCAGTGCTAACAGAAAATTATACAGAAAACTATAATTTTATTCTGCCGTCCGCAAGCAAATACTATCAGGAGCATCTATGACCACAACTGTCGAACAGCCACAGAATAGCCAGCAGCCAGAAGAACGTAAATCCGAGCCTCGTAAAATTGGCATTCCCAGAGAAATATATCCCAATGAATGTCGTGTTGCTGCCACCCCCAACACCGTAAAAAAGCTGCAAAAATTAGGCTTTGAAATCCTCGTTGAAAGTAATGCAGGTGCAGCAGCCACATTTACCGATCAAGCATATCAAGAAGCAGACTGTAAAATCGTATCTGACGCAGCTTCTCTTTGGACTCAAGCCGATATCATCCTCAAGGTGCGCGCTCCCGAAGATTCAGAAATTGAAGTAATGCCCCATGGTAAAACCATTATCAGTTTTATTTGGCCTGCACAAAATGAAGAATTATTAAATAAACTAGCAGCGCGCAATACCACCATACTAGCGATGGATGCAGTACCCCGTATTAGTCGTGCGCAGAAGATGGATGCCCTATCTTCTATGGCAAACATTGCTGGTTATCGCGCGGTAATCGAAGCGGCGAATAACTTTGGACGTTTCTTTACAGGTCAAATTACTGCTGCGGGGAAAGTTCCTCCTGCCAAGGTTATGGTAATTGGGGCTGGTGTAGCAGGTTTAGCCGCCATTGGTGCAGCCAGAAGTCTGGGTGCTGTGGTACGTGCCTTTGATACTCGTCCTGCGGTCAAAGAGCAGGTAGAAAGTCTCGGTGCCGAATTCCTCGAACTAGAGTTTGAAGAAGATGGGACGGGTGCTGGTGGTTATGCCAAAACCATGAGTAAAGAGTTTATCGATGCGGAAATGGCTTTGTTTAGAGAGCAAGCTAAAGAGATCGATATTATTATCACTACTGCTTTAATTCCAGGAAGACCAGCACCTAAACTGATTCTTACTGATATGGTAGAGATGATGAAGGAAGGTTCTGTAGTAGTAGATTTAGCAGCAGAACAAGGTGGTAACTGTGAAGTAACCAAGCCCAACGAAATCTATAAATATGATGGCGTAACCATTATTGGTTTAACCGACTTACCTAGTCGTATGGCAGCCCAGTCTAGCCAACTATATGGTACAAACCTCTGGCACTTACTCAAAGATATGGGTGGTGCAGAAGAATACAAAGTAGACTACGAAGATCAAGTTGTGCGTGGTGCATTAATTGTTCACGAAGGGAAAGTAACTTGGCCACCACCAAAAATTGATAATCCTTCCCCTACTCCTCCTCCCAAACCAAAAGCGGTAGTAGCTACGGTAGCCAAAGAAGAGGAGAAAAAGTCCAATAGCGGTATGCTGTGGGTAATTGTCGCAGGTTTAGCCTTACTGGGAATTGGCATTGGTGCCCCGACTTCGTTCTTATCTCACTTTACCGTTTTTGTCCTGGCTTGCTTTATCGGCTATCAGGTAATTTGGAACGTTTCTCCCGCCCTTCATACACCTTTAATGAGTGTGACTAATGCCATTAGTGGAATTATTATTCTCGGTGGGATGTTGCAGATATCTGGTGAATTAACTTCACCTTCCGTCATTCTAGGTGCGATCGCAATTTTGGTCGGAACAATCAACATCTCTGGGGGTTTCCTCGTTACCCAACGGATGCTCAAAATGTTCCAGAAATAATCAATACATACACATTGTAAAGACAAGGCATGCCTTGTCTGTGCGGTTAATCATCACAGAAATAATTACATTATCAATATGACAAATAATCTTGTGGCGGTTGCATATATTGCAGCCAGTGCCTTATTTATCCTCAGCCTGGGGGGACTATCCAACCAGGAAACAGCCCGTCAGGGTAATATGTTTGGAATTATCGGTATGGCGATCGCATTTATCGCTACTGCCCTTAGTGCTCAAGTAAATGGTTACGGAATTTTAGTTGGTGCGATCGTTCCTGGGGCGATAATCGGTTCAATTCTCGCTGCCAGAGTCGCTATGACTTCTATGCCCGAACTTGTGGCAATTTTGCACAGTTTTGTTGGTTTAGCTGCGGTATTAGTTGGTTTAGCTACCTATCTCCAGCCTGAAAACGGTTTAACTGGTGTTGAGGCTACCATCCACGAACTAGAAATCTTTATCGGTATCTTTATTGGTGCTGTTACCTTTGCTGGTTCAGTTGTAGCCTTTGGTAAGCTAAATGGTTCATTTGGTAGCAAGCCTCTTATGCTTCCTGCCCGTCACCTAATCAATATCGGTTTGCTAGTTGGTTCAGTTGTACTTGGTTATCAATTCATGAGTACAGCCAACGGTTTACAACCCCTGTTAATCATGACTGGTTTAGCTTGTATATTAGGCTTCCTCCTGGTAATGGGTATCGGTGGTGCTGATATGCCTGTAGTTATCTCCATGCTTAACAGCTACTCTGGTTGGGCTGCTGCTGCTGCTGGTTTTATGCTTTCCAATGACGTATTGATCGTCACGGGCGCATTAGTTGGAAGTAGTGGGGCTATCCTCAGCTACATCATGTGTGAAGCGATGAACCGTTCCTTTGTTAGTGTAATCTTAGGCGGTTTTGGTGAAGGCGCTGCTGCGGCACCCACTGGGGAAGCAAAACCCATGGGAGAAGCTACTGCTACTAACGTCGAAGAAGTGGCAGAATTACTTAATGATGCCAAAAGCGTGGTTATCGTACCTGGTTACGGCATGGCGGTTGCTCAAGCACAACACTCCGTTTCCGACATTACTAAAATCCTGCGCCAGCGCGGTAAAGAAGTCCGTTTTGGTATCCACCCTGTAGCGGGAAGAATGCCTGGACACATGAACGTATTGTTAGCAGAAGCTAATGTTCCTTACGACATCGTGTTAGAGATGGACGAAATCAACGACGATTTATCTGATACTGATGTTGTCTTGGTAATTGGTGCCAACGATACGGTTAATCCTAGTGCCTTAGACGATCCTACTAGCCCCATTGCAGGCATGCCCGTCATGGAAGTCTGGAAATCCCAAAACGTGGTGGTAATGAAGCGTAGTCTTGGTATTGGTTATGCAGGGGTTGATAATCCTCTGTTTTATATGGATAATAATCAGATGTTATTTGGCGATGCGAAAGCTAATGTTAGCGCGTTGTTGAATGAGTTAGCTAAGACTGAGAAGGAATTAGTTGC
This sequence comes from uncultured Pleurocapsa sp., assembly GCA_938015355.1. Taxonomy (GTDB): domain Bacteria; phylum Cyanobacteriota; class Cyanobacteriia; order Cyanobacteriales; family Xenococcaceae; genus Waterburya. The sequence goes on along the minus strand of CALLPS010000117.1, from coordinate 923 downwards.
TGCTTAAAAAACAATTCTTCAATTTGAACTATTTTATGAGCGGACAATGTTCGCTCTTTTTTTTATTTGTTTTTGCGATCGTTATCACTGTAGTATTTCAGTGATTCATCTACTTTATATATATGACTAAAGAAACAAATTAATAACTGATATTGCACAGAGATAGACTAGTAAAGACGGAGAAATAGAATAAAATGCCCGCCAGAATAATCAAAATTCCAGAATCAATGAAAAATACTCATGAGTTAATCGATGGAAAGCTCGTGAAAAAATCAAATATTTCAAATGTATGATGGTAACTCAAGATAAAGGGATGACTTACTCTGAAGCATATAGAACTTGCAATTAAAAAGCTGGCTTTTTTTTCAAATGACAAATTTTTTATAAGACTGATAATGAATTTGTTACTCCCTAGTATTTATAAAAGTTATTTCTGAATTCTCCTGGTTTTAGAAAGATTTTTTTGTTTCACGCAAAGACGCGAAGACGCAAAGGAGTTTTTTGTTTGGTGTTGGGAATTGTAGGAGAAGGAAGCAAAGGGGTTTATCTGTATTTGTTAGGGTTTTACGAGAACGGGGAATTATATTTGTATGGGTAATTTCTGTTTAATTTTTTATGGCTGTTGAAATCACCTTTCTCTTAAACCTTCCTTTAATTTCTCTGCAATCTTTCTCTGCGCCTCTGCGCCTCTGCGAGAGATAAAAAGTTTCACGCAAAGACGCGAAGGCGCGAAGATGTTATTTGCTTGGTGTTGGGAATTATAGGGAAAGGAAGCAAAGGGGTTTATCTGTGAGAGAAAACGAGATTAGTAGAGAGATTGTGGATGCTGCATATAAGATTCATACCAGTTTGGGTGCGGGTTTGTTTGAGTCTGTTTATGAGGCGGTTATGGCTTATGAGTTACAGAAGCGAGGATTGAGGTT
>CALLPS010000116.1 GCA_938015355.1 uncultured Pleurocapsa sp. | reverse complement strand
GTCGCCACTCGAGACAGAGATGGTCACGAGCAGGCCTTCGTGGTCGATGCCCGAGACGTCGATGCAACCCTGCTCGCCCCGATTCTCGACGGTGTGACCGCCGATGCCTGGAACGCGAACTTCGACGCTCGAGTTCTGGATGCCGCAGTGTGGCAATCCCAGGACACCACACCGGGCTTGCGGTGGTGGGACGCACAGTTGGCCGATGCACTGTTGTTTCAGGGCCGAAGCGGATTTACGTGGTTTCACGGCTTGGCCTGGGCCACTCAGAACTACCTTGGGCTTGAAGCGGAGGGCAAGGGCACCGTCCAGTTGTCGTACACCGCCTTCGACGACCTTACTGATGAGCAGGTTCGCTACTCGGCCGCCGATGCGGATCAAACTAAGGAACAGCTAGAGCAATTACAGACCACCACCACCGAATTACATCAGACTCAGGCGCAATTACAGACTACCACTACCCAATTACATCAGACTCAAGGGCAATTAAATCAAACTAAGCAGCATCTAGAACAATTACATACTACCGCCACCGAATTACACCAAACTAAGGAACAGCTAGAACAAACACAATCAGAATTGCAACAGTCCCAAAAACAGCTACAAATAGCACAGATGGAAGCAAATCAATTTAAGCTGTTAGTCGCGGCGATGGAAACGAGTAAGTTCTGGAAATTGAGGAAATGGTGGTTTAATTTCAAGCAAAAAACCAATATGGTGGGGATCGATACACTTTACCAAAACTATTTAATCTCTCAAAACCAGCTCCCCATCATTCAACAGACTGCCAAAATAAATGTTGATGGGGAAATTCCCATTAGTGACAATCTTCAATATCAGAAGTGGTTGGAATGCCATTACCCTCGGTCAACAGAGCTGAAAAAAATTAAGGAAGCAAGTTTAAAATTAGCTTATCAGCCTTTTATTAGTATAATAGTACCAGTTTATAATCCTGATGAAAGTTTTTTGCGCCAGGCGATCGCTTCGATTAGAGAACAGACTTATACTAACTGGGAATTGTGTCTCGCGGATGATTGCTCAACTAGACCTTATGTTAAATCCGTACTGGAAGAATATGCACAACAAGATCCACGAATTAAAATAACTTTCCGCAGTGCCAATGGTCATATCTGTCAAACTTCTAATTCGGCATTGTCTCTAGCTACGGGAGAATATATTGCCTTACTCGATCACGATGATTTACTGGCTCCCCATGCTTTAGCTAAAGTAGTGGAATTATTAAATCAGCATCCCGAAGCCGACTTCATTTATTCTGATGAAGATAAGGTAGATGAACAGAATATCCATAAAGATCCTTTCTTCAAACCTGATTGGTGTCCCGATTCATTTTTAGCCAGAATGTATACCTGTCATCTGGGAGTCTATCGGCGATCGCTAGTTACAGAAGTCGGGAACTTTCGAGTCGGTTTTGAAGGGAGTCAGGATTATGACCTAGTGTTACGAATTACGGAAAAAACGGAAAATATCTTCCATATACCAGATATTCTCTATCACTGGCGCATTCACCAACAGTCTACTGCTGCCACCTCTGAAGCCAAGCCCTACGCGGCTAATGCGGCTCAAAAAGCCTTGTCTGAGGCAATTGAAAGGAGAGGAGAGCCTGGGACAATTACCACCCAGTCTAACTTTCCTGGAGTATATACGGTGCGCTACCAGATTAAAGAGCCCAAACTAGTGAGCATTATTATCCCCACCAAAGATCTGGCGGATACTTTAGATGTTTGTCTCAAGTCAGTTTTTGCCAAGACTACCTATGACAATTATGAGGTGATCGTCATCGACAATGGTAGCGTCGAATCGAAAACTAGTCGCTGTTTTGCATCTTGGCAACAAAGACAGCCTGAACGCTTTAAATGCTATGACTATAATGTGCCGTTTAACTATTCTCAAATCAATAATTATGCAGTCTCCCAGGCTCAGGGAGATTATCTCCTCTTTCTGAATAATGATACGGAAGTAATTACTCCAGACTGGCTAGAGGCAATGGTAGAGCAAGCTCAAAGACTTTCTATTGGGGCAGTAGGTAGTAAGCTACTCTATCCTGATGATACAATTCAGCATGCAGGAGTAGTTCTCGGTATTGGGGGAGTAGCAGGACATAGCCACAAGCACTTGCATACATCTCAACCTGGATATATTTCCCAAGCAGTTTCGATCAACAATTATTCTGCTGTAACCGCAGCCTGTCTCATGTGTCGGAGAGAAGTATTTGAAAAAGTTGGCGGTTTTGAAGAAGATTTAGCGATCGCTTTTAATGATGTAGATTTCTGTCTAAAAATTGCCAGTCAGGGTTATCGTAATATTTATCTGCCCCACGTAGTTTTATACCATTACGAATCCAAAAGTCGGGGATATGAGAATACTCCGACTAAGCAAGCTCGTTTTGCCCAGGAAGTAAACTATATGAGGCAAAAATGGCATCATATTTGCGATCGAGATCCTTGCTATAACCCTAATTTAAGCAAGAGTCGTGAAGACTATAGCTTAAATCTTTAATTAATTAATTACGGCTGGTTAACTATCCATCAAACAATAGCGATGGAGATCGCCTTAAGTAAAAAAAATAATGCCAACCTATTTATTATCAAACCAGCCAAAACTTTTGAAGATATTTATTGGATTGTTAAACATTAAGCTAGTTTACACCCAATAAATATTATTTTAATTATGTAGATGAATCAAATATTGCAAAGAATAGCTGTGACTTTATATCTATCCAATCTCTGACGAATTGCTTTTGTTTGATATTAAATCTACACTTACTTAATTGTTCTTCAATTTCTTGTTGATATTTGTCAGGATCTGTATAGCGGGATATGAATAGGTATCTAGTGTAGTTAAAAAACGGTACATTATCATCATGAATCTTTTTCAAGACTCCGTTTCCTTCGCTATAGCCAAAATCGTATTGAAGATTAGCTGCTTCTTGAAAACTGTGCTCTACTTCTAAATAGATGGCAAATATAACAAAAGCTGCAAATAGTGCATTAGGGTAATCCTTAGCTATTTGATCAAATTTTAGCTCCTTTTCTTGAGTACTAGGGGGATTAGCTCGTAAAATATCGCTTGTTTCCCGAAGAGAAAATTTATTTGTATCAAGCTTTAGAGGGAAATTATACTCTATCAATTGATTGCCCAAATAGCTTAATTCTTCAACACTTGAAAACTTTTGCTGTTCAGTAAAGTAATAAATATAGTCTTCTAATAAGTAGAAAGCAATACTGTTATAGTGAGCTTGAATGCAAAAGCTAAACTTAAAAATGTCGAAACATTTTTGTATTCCATGATTGTCAACAAAATCAGACACCCTATTCATTTCCGAGGAAAATGCGATCATAGCTATATGAGAATTGCTTGTAGAGCGTTGTCTAATTTGATTTTCAAAGTAGTCATTCAACAAGTATTTTTTAGGTCTATTAATATAGGTTGAACTTAGATAATCGCTGATTTCTAAACATATATCAATCTTTAAATTATTTGAGCTTGAGGAAGATAAAATGCTTTCTAGATTTTTTTTGAGGCTAGAGTCAATATTTCTATAGTTTTCTTTATGAGCCTTCACTAATCCATCAAGTAAATCCCACGGTCTCAATTGGTAATAATACTGAGTAATTCCTTGCCTTCTTGTAGTTTGTTGAGCACAACAACTAAACTCAACAGTACTGTTGACAATTAGTGTGATGATTTTTTTGATAATTTCATGACTAGGAATCACAAATTCCAAACAACTAACTATAAAGTTAAGAATGTTCCATTTCTTTGTATTTTTAGTTTCATTTTCTACAATTTCAATCAAATAGCATAATATTTCATCCTCAGCGTCAATCGATATTTTATTTTTAATTTGTATAGCTATTTGACAAACAAGCCATGATTCTCCATTCTTTATATTTTCTGCTATTTTATTGAGAAAAGCTGCTGAGTTTGGGTATATACGTACATAATCATAAGCCGCAAAATATTCTAAAAAGGTTCTATGGGTAAAGCGATATAATTCTTCGCCATATTTATTGTCGATTCCTACACTGGTAAAGACCCATGCTCGACCCCGACAATACTGAAAAAATATCTGTGCAGCTTCTTTCGCTTCATCTATATCTTCAATATATTTTGGACAAAGATATTGAACAGCTTTATCAACTAATCTATTTTCAGTAACTCCTTGTTCTAGGTTATTATCACCATAAATCCAGTTGGCTAAATACCCCATTAATCGCTCTATTTTGCTCTTTATTTGCTCTAAAATTTCAGGATACTCAAGCCTTTTAATTCCTAAATCCCATCGACTTATCAGCATTTTTGTACATTTTTCGTATAGTTCCGCTCTACTTTGAGGAATATAGCCTTCAGTTTTATAAATATTGCACATTAGGGCTAACAGCAAGGGATTTGAACGTATATCACTTAAGTCCTTACTTTCTTCAAGAAAAGATGATATTGATTTTTCCCTTTGTTCTTTATCTACTTGTTTATTTAAATTGAACCATTTTGTAACATAGTCAATTGTTTGAGTATTGCTAAATTCGACTAGCTTATAGTTTTCAAAAACTTCTGGATCTAGAGGAGCTTCTTGATAACCAACAATACGGGATGTGACAATTGCTGGAGTAGAAGAATAAAGATAACAAAATAATTGAATATCATCGCGTATTTCACGACGATAAGCTGGATCTAAAAGTTCATCTAAACCATCAAAAATTATTACTAAGTATCCATTGAGTAATAGATATTCAATGACATCAGGCTGTAGATTTATTTGATATTTTGAACTAATGGTACTTTCAATAAAGTGGAGTAACGAACAATTATTTTTTTGTTTATAGGCGGCATAGTCTCTTAATATCACTAATATTGGCGTGACTTGCCTACCGTTTATCTTCTTTTGAGGAGGATTACTAGCAAAATCAACAATCAATTTCTGTGCATAAACAGATTTCCCCGCACCAGGATCTCCTAAGACAGTCATTCGATGCAGACCTGAAGTTAAATCAAGAGATACTGATAATGACTTTGATTTTTCTTTACTGATATAATTTGGCTTAAATTTCGGCTCTACATATATTTCTTTAATTGATACTATTCTTTCGGTATCAAAAAAAGGTGGGGTAAGTGTACTATAAAGTTTTACTAGAGTGCCACGATATGCGGTTACAAAATCGTTGATTTGCTGAATATCTATTCGATTTGGCTTTGCGATTAATGCTAAAGTATTTTCAACATTTTTGAAGTGATTTTTTAGATCACGGTGATATAAATTCATCTTGCCATTAAGAGGAGCTATTAAGCCCAAATTTATCGCGTGATCGAATGTGGCTTGACATCCATCAATTAAGGATTGAAATATTTGAGGTGCAGAATCTTCTAATTCTTCTTCAGAGATTTCCGTATGAAGGGCAAATAGCTTTAAAAATTTCTCTTGTATTTGGTCAAGATCATGCTTTTCCATTTCCAGAATACTTGCACAAAATATCTCCTTGAGAATGATTTCAACAGCGGGGGAAACAATAAAGGTAGTTATTTGATCTATTTCAGCAGTCCCTACTTGCTCAATCGTCCTGGCAACTTCATCTGCTGCTTCAATTAGCACTGGTTCTAAAGCAGTTTTTAGGTATTCTCTTCTGTCAATTATTTCACTACCTACTATTCCATTCCAAATCCCCTCTGTCGTAGGTTTCAAAGTCAAGGCTAATGCTTTGGTAAATATAGGTTCTAGAGTCATTTGGCTGATGGAGGTATTAAATGTGAACTTTTTTAACGATTTTGTTCAAACTTCCCTTTTATAACAGTAATTCAGAAAAAATACATGATTACTCTTTATATCTTTAATTCCACCTTCCTAACTTAGGGTAAATATAATCATAATCATATTCCGTAACCAAGAAAGTCTCTATTTTAAGTTCTATGAGCAAACAAAAATCACTCAATACTCAGGTAGTACTTATTACGGGGGCTTCTCGTGGCATTGGTGCTGCCCTAGCTGAAGTTTTAGCTAGCAACTATTCAGAAGTCCGTTTGGTTTTAGCCTCACGCGACCAGTCTTTATTGGAAGCTGTAGCAACAAAATGTCGTGAACATGATGCCGAAGTACTAGTAATTCCTACAGATTTATCTCAAGTTCAACAAGTACAACTCCTAGCACAGCAAGCTATAGAGCATTATGGACAGATCGATATCTTAATTAATAATGCAGGTTATGGGCAAATGGGCCCTGTGGAATTAATTCCCCCCGCCGCCGCCAAAGAACAATTTGCCGTGAATTTCCATGCACCTTTGATTCTGAGTCAGGCTTTAATTCCCATAATGCGATCGCAAGGAGGGGGAAAAATCATCAACGTTAGCTCTCTTGGTGGCAGAGTACCTTTCCCTACCGCAGGGATGTATAGCTGCTCTAAATTTGCCTTAGAAGCCTTAAGTGATGTGATGCGGATGGAACTAAAAACCTTTAATATTCAGGTGAGTGTGGTTGAACCTGGCCCAGTTGTCACCGACTTTTTTCGGGTCGCTTGGCAAAAAGTACAGGAGACTATCCCCAATTATCCTGAGACTCCCTATGCACCTGTATTTAAAAATATTGAAGCCATTGATCAGCAGTTAGATTTATTAGGTTGGAGCTCTGAAAAAACCGCTAGGGCGATCACCAAAATAATTGCTAAACCTCGCCCTAAACCTCGCTATGTTCTCGCTACAGGGGGAAAAACCATGATCTTTATCATGAACAATATTCTTCCAACTTGGGCAAGAGATGAGTTTTGGAAACGCTTCTATGGTATCCATAAGATTAAAAAGACATCGGAGTAAAACTAGCAAAGCTGCTTTATTTTTGACCTCTAAAACAGACTAGAGCGGCGATCGCCTCTGCTAAAATACTAATTAAGCGATAGAGGGCAACTGCGGCAATTTCTGTGGGAAACTGGGTATCACTTAGCAAACTGTAGGCGGTGACTTCAAATACCCCTAATCCCCCTGGAGCGCCAGGTACAACTAAACCCAATAACCAAGCAAAACTAAAGGCAGTAAATAGTTGCGGAATTTGCTGCCAGGTTACGGATTGTAATGCCACAAAAGTTAAGATAAATCCGATTCCTCGCAGAATTACAAACCCCATCTCTCCCAAAAAAGGAACTAGAGGATATTTCGTTAGCTGAATTGCTGCGGCTGCGGTAGCATCTGGCTTATTTTTGCTACGGCTTAAACGATGTAATAAAGCATTAAGAATGCGGGGATGTATTCCCACTAAAACAGCTATCAAACTAAGTAACTGTAACCAAAATCTGAGATTAAAACTGGTAGTCAGTCCTCCCAATCCATTATCGAATCCACTACTTAGCAACCCGATCAGTAAAGCTGCGGCAGCCATCAACAGAGGCTCTAATAAGACACTTAGAGTTGCGGCACCTCTTGAACCACCTTTTTTAGCGACAGCGGAAATTCTGCCGTAAAAATGCCAAATGTTACCTGGAGAATACTTGGCAATATTAGTGAGCAAATAAACTCTAATACCTTCAAAAATACCTAATGGTTGCTTAAAAATAGTCAGAATCCAAGTCCAGACTAAACCAGACCAAACATGGGCGATGATAGTAAGACTTAGAGCGATCGCCAACATTTGCCAGCCTTGAGCATCAACCTGCACTGCGGCTACTTCAGCAAAGCGATCTTTAACCGTCTTAATTAGAAAAAATAAGACCCCGCCTAAAATAAACCAACGTAGATAAGGCTTAATCTGAGCCAAGATCTGTTTCATGCACTTATTACTCGTTACTCATTATATGGGTCGCGGTATCCTTTAGGATTCATTACTCATTACTTGTTACTTAATTATTATTTTGACAATGTCTACCCTACAATACACTCTATAGACAAGGCATGCCATGTCTCTACTGTTGACTGTTGATTTTATGCCCTTATGGTACTGATTTTAAATTCCCAATCGGGTTTCAACTCGCGCCAAAGATTGACTTGCTGCTTCCCAATCAGGTTTCAATTCTAGTGCTTTTTGATAATACTCTCTAGCGTCTTGATCTTGCTTTAAATATTCTGCCACCGAACCTTTGCCATACCATGCTTCATGATAATCGGGATTGATCACTAATGCTTGATTATAAGAATTCATCGCTTGCTCATATAATCTAGTTACCTTTTGAACGTTACCCAAACCGATCAATGCTGGAAGATAATCAGACTTAATAGCTAGCGCCTCATTATAAGCCTCAACCGCCATTTGATATTCTTGTTGCTGGTAGTATAGCTTACCCAAATTATTCCAAGGAACATAACTGCGATTCAAGTCAAGCTCGATCGCTTTTTTAAAATCAAAGATGGCACGATCAAACTGTTCTAAGCGAGTGTATGCTTCTCCTCGGTTATTCCATAGCCAAACATTTTCAGGTTGTATTTTGATGGCTTGATTATAAGATGCGATCGCTGATTCGTATTTTTGCAGACTATAAAAAGTTAAAGCTTTACAGTTCCATAGTTGAGGACTTTGATAATACTTTAAGGCGTTGCTACAAGTTTGCAAAGCTGCTTGATAGTCGTTTAACTGCCTTTGAGCCTTGGCTTTTTTTAGCCAAACCTGTTCAAAGTTCCTGACTTGTCCTTTCGTTTTGGGTAATTTTTTAAGCCCATTACTATAGTAATCAATTGCTTTACGATACTGATTCGACTCGAATTTAATATCTCCTTTATAAAATTCTAAAATTGCTACTCGCTGCGCCCACTGGGCAAATCCAATCATCACCCCCAAGACTAAAACAGGCACAATTAACAGATATTTGTATGACCCTGAGAATCTAGACTTGTACTTAATTTTTTTGAGATCTTTGACTACCTTATTCAGAGTTTGGTATCGCTGATTTTTATCAAGGCAGATCATTTTGTCTAATATTTTGGCAAAATCAGGACGAATTCTCGCTTTACGATGCCATAAAACTGCCCCAGTGCGTTTATCTTTTTCTAAATTGTGGGGAGAAGTTCCTGTTAATACATGGATAGCAGCCATCCCCAAAGCATAAATATCACTGACGTAGGTAGCTCTTCCCGCAATTTGTTCGGGAGGAATATATCCCGTTTTACTGTCAGGAAATAAATTAATTGCCTCATTGGTTAAACTAAAATCCACTAGCGCAATTTTTTCCCCACCATTGCGCTTAATCAGGCTAGAGGGTTTTAGATTACCGTGAATGACCTGCTGCCGATGAAGCGGATTTAGGGCAGTGGCTGTATCCAACAAGATATCGATGACTTCAGTTTCCGAAAGGATAAATTGGTCTTCAATAATTTGTGCCAGACTCTTACCTTCAATATATTCTTGGATGATGTAGATATTAGATTCATCAACAAAGTATTCGACAATTTTCGGAATTCTTTGCCCATGATCAATCATTGATAAATTGCTGAATCCTGCCATTATCTTGTGAGTAATTGATGATAACGAGGATATTTGAGAATTTTGTAGTCCGATTATTTCCAGATAAAATCGAGTATTCGTTGTTCCCAGACTTCTAACGATATAAGAGCATACTTCCTTTTTTCCTCCTAAATACTTGACTATTTGATATTTACTACCAATAGTTGTGCCAATCATTTGCAGTGGCTCAAGATCTTGTAACACTTCGTTGGCACTTTGATAGCGCTGAGAAAGATCATCTGCGGTCATGCAATTGACAACCTTTAAAAAAGCTTCGCTAATAGCTATTTTTTTGTTCCAGGCAACTGTATCTTCAGATTCAGCCATGTCCCATTCTGTAGGAGACTTCCCTGTCAGACCAAAAATCACAGTTTTGCCCAGGGCATAAATGTCACTGCTATAAACGGGGTTGCCATTATTCTGCTCTGGAGGCATGTACCCTGGAGTACCAATGATTTGAGTTTGTACTTTTTGCTTACTCGTATCAAAAGCTAATGTACCAATTTCTTTAACAGCACCAAAATCAATCAAAATCATTTTGTCATCCTGACTGCGGCGAATTAGATTGGATGGCTTAATATCTCGATGAATAATGCCTTGATGATGGACTGACTTGAGAATACCTAAGATGTCAAACAAGAATTGAATTGATTCAGTTTCATTTAATACTTGTCGATGAATCTCATGCTCAAACTCTTCTCCTTCAATAAATTCTAAAACTAGATAAAATTGCTGGTTTTCTTCAAAATGACCAATAAATTCGGGAATTTGATCGTGTTTTCCTAGCCATTGCAATACCATTGCTTCCGTTGCCAAACGTTCCTTAGCGCTTGCCCAAATTGAAGGGCTATTAAACCTTGGTTGTAGTTGTTTAACAGCGCATTTGGTTTGGTTAACTGATTTTGTATCTAAGGCTAAGTAAGTAGTAGCAAATCCACCACTGCCTAATTCTCGAAGAATATGAAATCTTTGGTTGAGTAAATCCCCTGTTTTGAGAGCTTTATATCCATACTCAGTATTACTTCCAGATTGAGAATCTGCGGATTGAGAAAGGGGAATAGTAAAGTCTGAGTCTGACATAACATATCTGGACGCAAGATTCTTAAATTGTAGCGAACTATTGATCAGGGATTAATTGTACTTCAATTATTGCTAACCGTAGCATATAGAGAGCTAATTTCTCTGATTAATTTCTCTGATTAATTTTATTTATTTACTCTCACCTAATTACTAATTGCAGATGATTGATCTAGGTCAAAAAGTCTAACTTTAGGATAAGATTATAATTTGAACTTTGAGCTTAGATTATTCTCAACCTGAGCCAGAGATTAGTTTCTTTTTTATGATCTTGTTTATGAGCTTTTTTCGGCAGTACGTAGCCCCTTTTGTGGTTCTTCTTATTTTTCTGGTAGCCTTGTTCGCTGTGAGTATACGCATCTTTCTCCCCTCCGATATGGCTGCCCCTGCTCCTATTTCCCTAGAAGATCTTAGTATAAACCCTACCCAGTCAGGGATATTTCAGATACATTGTTAGCTATATAGTCATTAGCTATATAGTCATTAGCCATAAAGTTAATTATGAGCTGAGATTGATTGGTTCATTGCGATCGCTCATTCCCTCTAGATAATATAAGAAAGTGTCCTAATTAAAGTATAGGAGGGAAAATTTTTGGATTAACTCTTGAGATCGAGCTATCTTAATATGTAAACAAAAGAGATTTACCGCTAGATAAGTTGAACTATGTTTGGAAAGTCCCCCCGTGAACCACAAAAACCCACTATGTCTGATCTGAAAGATATTCAACTGTCTCCTCCTCCCCCAGCTAATTTAACCAATCCCCAAGACACCTTATTGCAAACCAAAGAAATTGTTGAAGAGCCGGAACTTGTTTCTAATGTAGAAAGAATTAGTCGCATTGTTTCTCCCTATTTTATTGCGATCGTTGGTTTATCTCTGTACGAAAATAACTTTTTGATTGGCACAATTTTAATTGTCTTGGGAATACTTTCCTTACTCAAAGTTTCCACTAACGATGTGGGTAACTTTTTGGAATGGCTGAAAAATTTTCTGGGTCTAAAATAATTTACGGCGTTGCTGATAGTGTAATGCTTTTGATGTTCGTGTTCCTACTGTTGACGAAAAATCAGACGAAAGAAAAATTATCAAGGTTCTGATTGTTTGATTCCCATGCTCTATTCAGCAACACCAAAGATGCAATGTCGGAAAATGTTTTTAGCCTGAGTTCTGGATAAACTCAAATGCTTTATCGATCAGGATTTTAAAACTTTCTTTTAAACAAAATATCTTAAAGCTTTACCGTCAGTAGTTTTGAGATGGCTTCACGGAAAGTTCATAAAATTTTAACATTATCTTTGTTGATTTTGTGATAGCTTATACTGTATTTTTTTTATAAGTTCCATGGTTTCGGATCTTAATTTCATAAATTATAAATTATAAAAATATCTAAAATCTTAAATAGAGATTTAACTAGTGAGAATAGAAAATTTTATTAAAACAGTAAATTCTACAAGAGCTAGAGTTTCAGCAACGGTAATTTGGGAAAATTGCGATCGTCCGACTCAAGAAGTATATTTTGAGACAACCGCTGAATTTGCCGAGGATTTATACGCCAATCCTAATTCTTGGCTGTTATGTTCTGCTCTAGCGGCAATGCGCTATGGTGAAACCAGAATTGCCATCGATGCCCCCATTTCTGCTGAAGTTAAAGATGGCTTGATTAACGCGATGAAGTGTCTAATTGATTGGCATGGAGGAGATCGCCGAGTCATT
>CALLPS010000115.1 GCA_938015355.1 uncultured Pleurocapsa sp. | reverse complement strand
ACTAACTTGAAATTGGGAAATCAATTTTAATTACTATCCTCAATAATCAAGGCTATTTAGCTATTTAACCTGAGTACGGGATAAGTTGAAACCCTTATTTGCCAAGAGCTTTTAAAACATTATTTTCTTGTTTAATATCTTGAAATAACTTACCAGAAAACTAGTTAAAAGCTGATAGTTGATAGCTACCCTAAGCAGTTAATTGTCTTAACCCGAACTGAGGTTATTTAAGAATATTTTTCTTGATCTTCACAAGGATCGCCACTATAAGGTTGAACTCCAGTTTTAGGGTAGTCATCATCAGTAGGTTGGAAAAGTCTGGAGACACCTTTCACTAAATATTGAAATGTGTTTTGAATCAATGTAAAAATTTTCATATCATGTTCCTCTTTACTTTTTAATTAACAATTATTCCGTCAAAAACTCCTGATCAAATTTTTGTCTTGTCAGAGGATATTCGAGAAGTAATCCTTCTCCTCCCAGAGGATAATCTTCATTCAAAGATTTTCCTGCGATCGACAAAAATACTGGTGCTTGCGAATCGATACTGGTGGCAGTATAAAGAACTTGAGCCACTCGATAGATCATCGAACTACTACCACCTCCTTGAGTAAACTCTGGAGACAAATCTATGTATATCCCATTTTCCCTGGTATCTATTGCCAATAAACTTGTTCTCTGGGGAATTGTCGTGGTGGAATCAAAATTAGGTGATTGAGCAAGTAGTTTTTTTAAAGCCTGGGTTAAAGCGATTTTAGGAGAAGTTGCATCGGTATAAACAAATTTTGAGACCAATCGAATACGGTTATCGACTATTTCCAACTGATATATCTGAGGACTAAATTTAGCTGGCTGTACTTCTACCAGAGGAAGTGATTTAGTGATAGTTGGTAGAATTACTTTGAATAATGTCAAAAGAGCGGTAATTTGAGCTATTCCAATCAGCAATAGAGAAAATCCAATCAATATTGGGGTTGTATTAGAAGATTTATTCTGTACTTTCATCGTCCTCTTTTCTGGGAGTGCATCTCTCAACACTGAACAACTACTAGGTATTAGCTATAGTTGCTAGATTTGCTTTGGGCATAGTTATAGTTAACACTCCTGCAATAAGTTCAGCTCTAACATGATTCACCTGAATTTTCACTGGTAGAGAAACATTACAATCTAGTTTTCCATAATGAAGTTGAGAAGGAATTAATTCCTTTTCCTTTATAGATTTATGGTGGTCATGAATTCCTGAAATCGAGACATGATCTGGTTCAGCATTAATGTTTAAATGTTTAATTTCAACTCCAGGAATTTCTGCTTTAAGAATTAATTCTCGTTCATTTTCATTAAACTCAATAGCTGGACACCAAGTTTTATCCTCTTCTTTCATGGAGATCGCCTCCTGATGTTTTACAAAAGTAATTCACAAAGAAATTCTTTTTCTTGTATAAATATCAGGGTATAAATTAACTTTGAAGATTTTGTGAGGATGACTAACTATTTACTAAATTAGCTTTTAGCTAAAAACCGAATCACTCTGATTTAATCACTCTGATTTTTAATTCACCCCGTTAGGGATAATATCTAAAAACCAGCTTATTTATTGCTAATCTTACTAAGAGATTGATAATCCATTCGTTGCCACCATTCTCTTAGCTCATCATCTTCAATATTATTGCCATTTATTTGTACTAAAAAGCGACTATTTACTAATAGATTGAGGCTTCCTTCTTTACTGGCATAAGTATATTCTTCTCTTCCTGGAAGATCGCCGATCTTAATCCCTTTATTATAGCCATCAGTTGATTCCTGACTAAATTCTGTGGTGAGGATAAATGGAGTATAAAGTGCAGAATTGAATGCCCAATCGAAGATGCTAACTTTAATTTGCTTCTCTCCTTTAGTATAGGCTTGATTAACTTGAGAAATACTATATTTACCGAAAGAATTAGTTGATCCTTCAGGTTCTTCTGCTTTCCATCCTAGAGGAGCCTGGGGTAAATAGTTAATTAACTTTTTGAAGGAAATTGGCTCAACTGGTTCTTGATTTGCTATTTCATCGGGAATATTTTGAGCATTTTTACTCAATTCAATCACCTTTTGAATAGCACCAATAGGATTTTTCTGAATATCAATTCCTTCTTGAACTTCGGGAGTTTCCGATTTTGAATTAAAGATTGTGTTACATCCTGTTGATGTAGTCAAGATAATAAGGGACAAGAAAATATAATTAATAGTAGCTTTCATCGCTTTAAAAGAATTTAATTAGTAGCTCAGAGTGTTGATATATTTTAGGCAATAAATATATGTAGAACAAATTATCTAGAGATTTATTTAAGAATAAGACAAATTTAAGATATCTAATGTTCCCCAACTTAAGAATAATTTACCATAGAGTATCAAATTACTTTTTACTTTAGCTTTCACTGAATCATAGAAAAGAATAGAGCGATCGCAAGCTTCAATATCCTCTTCCCTCAAGTATTAATAGTTTTTTTAAAGACAGCTAAATAATCCCGATTAACATCAGGTAAATTGTGTAATATTTCTTCCCAAGTATGATGAGTTTGTAAGGTTGCAATAACCTCAGGCAAGGGGTTAGCAAAAATATGTTGGCAATCTATTTCTTGGGTAAAGTTAATACCAAAAGCAATTAGAACAAGCTTTTAGTCTAAATTCTGATCAAGTCCCTGATCCAAGAAGAATTTGGAAAAGCAATATAATAATTCAAGGTTGGAGATTAGTAGGGAGAAACTAAATCATGAAAATGCTACACACAATGTTACGAGTGGGAGATTTAGATCAATCGATCGCTTTTTACTGCGATATTTTAGGCATGAAGTTGTTACGCCGTAAGGACTATCCAGGGGGCGAGTTTACATTGGCGTTTGTGGGCTATGGCGAAGAGAAAGACAACACCGTAATTGAGCTTACTTATAACTGGGGAGTATCAGAATATGATCTGGGTAAAGGCTATGGACATATTGCCTTAGGAGTTGATGATATCTATGGTACTTGCGATCGCATTAAAGCTCAAGGGGGAAAAGTCACTCGTGAAGCAGGACCGATGAAACATGGTACAACAGTGATTGCCTTTGTCGAAGATCCTGATGGTTATAAAATTGAATTGATTCAGTTGAAGACTCAAGGATCGGCGAAGAAAGAAGCTACAACAACGGTTTAAAGGGATAAAGGATGAAGGATGAAGGATGAAGGATAAAGGATAAAGGATAAAGGATACTCATTCCATTTGTGATTTGTACTTTTAATTTAGTTCAAGAAAAAACCCTGTCTTTATTAGTAATAAGGATCAGGGTTTTTATATTATCAACAAGCTTAGAACTTTTTAAAAACTAAAAGTAGTTCGTAGAGCACCAATAACTAAATCATCATTGTCGGAATTATTATCTGGATTGCTAATGTAAACTACACCAGGAGTAATAGCGATGTTGTCATTTAGCTGATATTGATAGAAAACCTCGGCATGAAAAGACGTGTCATTATCTTCATCAAAACCTTCGATATCAATCGTGGAACTTCCTACCCAAGGTTCCATGCCAACGACAATTCCCCCCAGGCTACCTTCTTTACCTAAGTCAGGAAAAGCTAAAGTAGCTGCCCAATTAAAGATATCTTGGGTTCCTTGTCCCACTGCTACACCGTCAGCGACAAAAGAGTCAAAGGTGCTGACTGCCTGATATCCGCCCCAGCCACCAAGAATAATGCGATCGCTTAATGCCCAAGAAAACTGTAAATTATAAGCATCACTAACTGTGCCAATATCACCGATAAATACTTCGGGATCTAGGGGATTAGCTTGATCCTCTGGGGTGGCGAAAGAACGAATATTCGCTAAATCACTACCTGTAGCGGTATCACTTTGACCAATACTATGAGTGTAGGTAAAAGCAATATCTAACGATTCAATCGGCGTAACTAATAGCTGTCCAATCGCACTGTAGGTACCATCAAACAGACCAGCATCATCACTAGGATCGCTAGCTTCTCCTGCTAAATAACCAGCACTAAACTCGATCTTGTCATTAAAACGGTGAGTTATACCCAAGCCTGCTTCACCAGGTGGCAGATAGATCGGACTACGGGTACCAAAAGCGGAAATTGCTCCCGATCCTCCATCACCATCAAGGGCATTTACCGTGTCGGCAATATCATCAGCAGCTACCCCAGCAGGGCCAATTAAGATATTAGTCTTGTCGCCGAGGGGAAAATCGTACAGCAACACTTCTAAAACTATATCGCTATCACTAGGTTCTCCAAAGGATAGTTCTCCTTGGAAGGTGCTAGTTGTTTCCCCAAATTCAGGAAAGTTACCTGTAGACAAACGAGTAAACAGTAAATCTTCTCCTGTAAAACTAGTCTCTAACTCTAAGCGAGTACGATAACCGAATACGGGGACTTCATCAATATCATCATCACCAGTATCTTCGACTAATTCTTCGTTAGAACCTGTAATTACGCTGGCAACCCCAAAAATCGCTTCTCCCGTCAACTTGGTGGTTGTCGAAAACTGACTATCTTCTAGTAAAGCTGTTCTACTTTCCAGTTCATCAACTCGTCCTGCTATACCAGTTAATTCTGCTTCAAATTCCTGGCTGAGACGACTGATTTTTTCTAGATCTTCTTGTCCTACAGATCCCTGAGAAGCAATCAGACGCTCAATTTGGTTTAAACAAGAGTTTAAGCCTGCTGCAAATTCGTAGCGAGACAGAGGCTGATTTCCCCGATAGGTTTGATTGGGAAATCCAGATATACAACCATAACGATCTACTAGACTTCTTAATGCTTCATAAGCCCAATCCGTCGGGGATACATCCCGCAATTGATTGACATTGGTTACTTGCCCAATAGTCTTTTTCTGACCTTCTTGTCCATATTGCTCAATTTGCTCCATAAGCTCATTGGTTGTAGTTTGAGCTTGAACAGGATTGATATAAACTCCTGCAACTAATGCCATTAAAAGAATAGGAGCATTTTTACTGAGACTCTTGAACATAGTTATCCTCACACACATTTAGTAGATATTGTAGCGATAATGATTCTCGTTATCAAGTTGTTTTTAGTTGCAATAGATCGAAAAACCACGAAATAATCTAGCTTCTGACTTTTTACTCCGACGAAGCAATACTCGATTGTTTTAGGAAACTGATTACTAATTACGGCGTTATTGAATCAAGGTATGATTTCACGATTTTGTTTTATTCAACAAAATTTAAAAGACTTAGAGTTTAAAGCTTAAAGTTTAGAGCTACGAGCAGAAACATTTTATACGTCATACACAAAATCACCAACGCCCTAATTATTTACGAGTAGTTAACTCTTCTGTCCTAACCGATTAAAGTACTGCGATATAAAACGGCATCGTATGATATTTTTGTACTAAATTGTGACAGAAGATTATCTTGTTTCGATCTATTGAGTTTACTTGGAACTTAAATCAAGTATTCCTATAATCCTGACCATTCTTCAGGGAGCATATTGGCAATTACTTCAAAACTGCCATTGCCATCAGGCTTAACAACATAAGCTATTCCTTGAGGATCAGGATAAATGCCCGTTGCTGATTCAAAAATGTCATCATGACCAACAATAATGCTGTTTGTCCCCGCAGCAGGAGTAGCAGTTAGCAGAGGTGTAACATTAGCTTTCATTTGCTCTACCTGAGCATCGGTATAATCTTCAAAAGGAAGAAAATTCAATGCAGGATCTTTTTCATACCCACCAAAAGCTAAAGCAGCAGTTCCCCACGCACGGCAATACTCACTAGTTGTCACTGATCCAATGGGTATGGCAGAAGTTCTAAATCCTTCCCCAATAGTTATAGCCTGTTGTAAACCAACTTCACTAAGTACTCTTTGAGTCGAGCAGTTATTTACATCTGCTGTCACTTGATCCGCATAATCTTTTTCTGTTTGAGCGTGTCGGAAATAGATTACATAACCCCCATTTTGTAATTCACTGATAAGTTCGGGAACAGTCATTTGATCTTGAAAGTCGGCATTAGCTTGTTCTCCAGGGCTTAAAGCTGCGCCACCTTCGCCACCTTCACCACCTTCTCCGCCTTCACCGCCTTCACCGCCTTCGCCACCTTCTCCGCCTTCTCCTCCTTCACCGCCTTCACCGCCTTCGGCACCTTCACCGCCTTCACCGCCTTCGGCAATTAGTACATTCTCGATACTCTCTGCTTCCTCAAGAGTTGATTCATACTCGTTGGCATCAACTATAGCTGTGGTGGATAGACCAAGAGTTGTTGCTAATCCTAATGCTAAAAATATTTCTACGGACTTCATATTGATAAGTATTACTATTAGTACTGAGACTTTTGAGAATACATTTAATGAATATTCTTGTCAACTAGTAATATAAATAAACTAAATATCACCGAGCAAATTGATAGATTAAGTTAAGGAAAGCTAGATCTACAAAAACTTTGATTCACAACTTACTTATCCGATTTTATTAGAAAATAAAATTTAACTTTAGTGACCAAGATTGAGATATATTACGGACAATTTCTATCTGCTTGATAAATTCACGGAAATAAAAACGTCTTTCTGCTTCTGATAAATCCAGCCAAAATTGTGGTAGGGAGACAGCTTGAGCGATCGCTTGTAAATTACCAGGGGGTAGTTGAGCGATTTTATTTTCTAACTGCGCTATTTCTCCCCGTAACTTATAGTTACGCAAATCAACCGTTTCTTGATCTAGAACTGCTTGTGTCAGTAATATTGGTAACTGATTGATAATTATTTCTTTTTGTTTGATTTCTTGTCTTAACTTATTCTCAATAGCTGTGTTATTAGGTAGTTCTAATTGATTAACTGCCAGGGGAAGTTCAAGACAAATTTTTTCAATAGTTTGATTAAGTATTTCGGAATAGGCGATCGCACGACACTTGGGACTTTGGGGGCATTTATGGCAACGCAGATATAAATACTCCGTCTTTTTTTTGTGTTGAGTGACCTTGGTAATATTCATAGTCAACTGGCATTGTTGACAGATGACCAACCCTGCTAAGGAACGAGGTGCGCTAGCAGTACGCCTCGGCAAACGACTATTGCGTCTTAGTAGACGATCTATTTGTGCTGCTTCTTCGGCATTGAGAATTGGCGTGTGAGTGTGAGAAATTATTTCATTGTTTTTATATTTTAAACTGCCTCGATAAACAGGATTGCTTAACCAATTACGACCTGTATTAGGAGAAATCTTTTTCCCATAACGATTTTCTAAATATCTAACGGCACCCCGTAATGAACCAAATAACAGAAATCTCTCAAAAAAATCTTTAACTACTGGTGCCGTACTTTTATCAATAATGTATCGATCTTGTCCACGGCGATATCCATAAGGGGCTTTTCCTGGGGGAGGCAGAATTTTTAAACGATTACGAGCATGACCTTGTTCGAGACGAGTCCGTTTTTTATTAGTCTGAACCTCTTGCAATAAATTACTTAGATTAAACTTAAGTTTTTGCGGATTGAACTGATTCCATTGTGGGGAACTATAATCTTGTTCCGTTGTAATGATTTTTATTCCTAAGGATTCTAATTGATTAAGGCGATCGCTAATAATTTTAACATTATCACCTAATTCTTCGAGACGACGGACTAATAAATAATCAGGTTGATCTGCTTGATCTGTTTTACAATCTGTAATTAACTGCTCTAATTGTTGATGCTTTCCTAAATCCTGATAAACTTTATCAACTTCTAAGCCCCATATATTTTCAGTAGGTGCAGATGGCAAAAGTGGATCGCTGTATATATAGGCAACAATTTTCATTTTGTAACATTTAGTTGATTTATTAAAAGCTATATGGGTAAAACCTAGATAGGGATGAAGAGTGAATAATCAATAATTGCTGCTTAATTGCTAGAAACGTTGCTTTATCAGGCTCTATTTCATAAATCTATTTTAGCAAATATTAAATTAAGGTATTATTTTAAATCTTTTTGTAATCCTGCTAGGGAAAATAGAGTTAAATTAAAGTTAAGTTTGTTTTTTTTGTGCAATCTCCTGATAGATTTTATTAGGGGGACTAATGATTGAATATAATGGAATTACATCAAAAAACTTTGTTAGAAAAAAGAAGTTTCTTTTTACTACCAAATAAATTAAAGCTTTATCTTAAAGATACAGAAGGAGAGCACGAGAATTATATTAGTTATGAGAGTCTCAAGGGAGAGGCTAAAATAAGCTGTCGCAAAAATCCTAAGTTACTTTTTATATCGATCGCCATGGTAACTTTTTCTGGTTGTATTTTGTTACAAAGTTTATTAATTAATCAAGGAATTTACTATACAATTTTTCCTTTAGTTATTGCTATTTTATCAGGCATTTTATATCGACATAAGCAGCAAAACTACATCATTTTAGAAACTTACGATCGCAAGAAAGTTATTTTTTTCCGAAATAAACCAAATCGACAAACTTTAGAAAGATTTTTGGTACAACTTTGGTCTTGTAGGAAACAATACTTACGAGAAAAATATTTTTATATCAATCAAAATCACGATTTAAAGCAACAGACAGATCGATTAAGATGGTTACTGGAGCAACAAGTAATTACTAAAGCAGAGTATAAATTTGCTCAGGAAGACT
The DNA here is from genome assembly GCA_938015355.1 of uncultured Pleurocapsa sp. Taxonomy (GTDB): domain Bacteria; phylum Cyanobacteriota; class Cyanobacteriia; order Cyanobacteriales; family Xenococcaceae; genus Waterburya. Next base: position 635 of record CALLPS010000115.1, on the reverse strand, counting down.
GGATAATTGATCGCAGTTATCAATCCCATTAGTCAAAGTCAGATAAATTACCTGATGTGAATTAGCTTCATTTAGATCGAATTAGTTATAAGCTACAAGCTATAAGCTACAAGCTATTCAAGATATATGCAGGATTTCACTAAGCTAATAGTGTGGCAAAAAGCCCACAATCTTACAATTAATATTTACAAGCTGACATATTCGATACCTTCGGAGGAGAAATTTGGACTAATTAGTCAAATACGTCGATCTTCTGTTTCTATCGAAAGTAATTTAGCCGAAGGATGTGGAAGAGACAGCGATAAAGAGCTTGCTCGATTTGTTGATATCTCTATGGGTAGCTCATTTGAATTAAGATGCCAACTTTTGATAGCCAGAGATTTAGGTTATATAAGCAGCAGTCAGAAACTAGAATCGCAATTGAGATCGTGTCAGAGAGAAGCTTAGGAGTTGATATATGAAATCCTCTATTATTTGGCGATCGCAATTTACATTCGCAATTTACATTCGCAATTTACATTGCATTCAAATCAGTTTTACAGGGCAGTTGAGATAACTTAAATTTATTCGTACCAAGCTTCATCAGTTAAAGGTAGTTCATTTAATTCAGCACGAGCTTCGCGCCAAGTTGGATA
>CALLPS010000114.1 GCA_938015355.1 uncultured Pleurocapsa sp. | reverse complement strand
CATCGCTACGAAGTTGAAGCTTTTGCTCGTAGGATGTTGTCTTTTGGGAAGTTAGCTCGATCGCTCGTTTTTCGGATTGTTTTACTGCTAAATTAAGAGTGTGCCAAGATTCGTGTACAAAGTCTAGCTGTTTCTTTTCTGCTAAAGTTGATAAAATCTCCAAAGCAGCATAGGCACAGCCGATAGCATACCATCCGTGATTGAGAACATTACGCCGACTACTTTGGTGAATCGATCCTCTTGGCTTAATACTAATTATCTGGGAATTATCTAAGTACCATCGCTCGATTTTAGCACTAACAGTATTAGTAGAAGAGATCGCCATCAAATCCATTGGTGGACTTATACTTATGCTACCCCGTCGATCTTGAAGTTGGTTTTGCAAAGGTAATATGCCATAAAGCTCTTTACCGTCTGCTAAAGTTGCGCCCAAAACAAAATTACTAAAGAAACTATATCCAGTAATCCAAGGTACTTCCCCAGTTATCTCATAACCTTGAGTTATTTTTCTAGCCGATACCATTGGTATTCCCTGGCGACGCAAATGAGAAAAACCAACTCCAATTAATATTTTTCCTGTCCCCATATGAGGTAGGCAATCTTGCTGGAGAAAAGTATTTTCACTATTGGCTAACATCATTGCAGCACTTTGATGTTGAGTTTGCAAAAAAGCTAAAGCACCAGAAAATCTTGCTAGTTTAATTTGCAAACGATGATATTCTAATTCTGTTAAACCCTTCCCTCCCAGTTCTAGGGGAACTTTTAAGGCTAGCAAAGAACGATCCTTCATTCCCTGTAAGGCTTTTGTCAAAGCTTGGGGAGAGCGATCTATTTCGTTGGCAAAAGGTTCTATTTCTTTTTTTAGCCAAGACTCTATCGTCTGATTAGTATGAAGCCAATCCTCCATCACTTATTCTTCATCTTTCAAATCGAGATTAATATCTTTTACGTTACGAGCAATTCTCGATAATTCGTTTTTCTCGTTGAAGGATACGCGAGATGGCGAGCCACTGATTATACCTTCGTAATTGCGGAAAGATTCTTTAATAAAGGGAATTTCTGGTGCTTCGGAACTAATTACATATTCTCTAATACCTTTATCATGCCAAGAACCACGCATTTTGAAAACGTTCATCGCACGGGACATCTCCCCGCGAATTTCTACGTATTGTAAGAGAATAATGGTGTCGGTAATAGTAGAAATGTGGGATTCAGTAATGGAATTAGCTCCCAAAAACTGATCAGTTGTATTGGTAAAAAAGCCTGTGATTTCTTCTTGTTTGGCATAACCAGTGACTCCAATCACAAACTGACGAAAAGCGTTATTCGTGACTCCTCTAGCCAATGCCGAAAGAGAATCGATCGCGATCCGCGACGGTTTAAAGTCTGTAATCTCCGATTTGATCATTTGTAAATGATCTTCTAAACCTGCTGATTCAGGGTAGCAACAGAGTAGTTTGAGTAGACCTTTGCGCTCCATTTCCTCAAAATCTACCCCCCAAGAAGATGCATTACGAGATAGCTGTGCTCTAGACTCTTCATAAGCAAACAATACGGCTTTTTCTCCCTGACGACAGCCCTCTTCCAGAAATTTACTCACCAACAAAGTTTTACCTGTCCCTGTGGCTCCAGTAGCTAGAATAATCGAATCTTTGAAGAAACCTCCTCCACAGAGTCGATCTAGAGTTTTAACTCCCGAAGAGCGACGAACATTAGAAGAACGCTGAGTAAGACGCATTGCCCCCAAAGGAAAAATATTAATACCATCATTAGTCATGGTAAAAGGATATTCTCCTTTCATATGAGTGGTTCCTCGCAATTTGAGGATTTCGATGGTGCGACGACGACGTTCTCCTTCTAGAACATTACGCAGCACAATCACGTTATCGGAAACAAACTCCTCAACTCCAAAACGGGCGATTGCGCCGTATTCTTCAACTCTTTCTGTGGTCAAGATCGAGGTGACTTCTAATTGCTTGAGACGAGCCACCAAGCGAAAAATTTCCCGCCTCACAACTGAAGCGGCATCATATTGCTGGAATACTGCCGTTACAGAATCAATCGAAACTAGCTTTGCTTTATACTTGCGAATTGCGTACTGGATGCGCTCAATTAATGCCGATAAATCGAAATTACCCACAACTTCCTGCCCTTCTGGATCAGGGGAAGCATCTAAAATAAAAAGCTTGCCCCGATCAATTAGACCCTGTAAATCCCAGCCAAAACTAAAGGCATTTTCTATAATGTCTTTGGGAGATTCTTCAAAAGTAACAAAGATTCCTGGGCAATCAAAAAATTCGATCCCCAGATAAAGAAATTGCACTGCTAATAGGGTTTTTCCTGTTCCAGAAGTTCCACTAACTAAAGTGGTTCTGCCAATAGGTAAGCCGCCATGAGTGATTTCATCAAATCCTTCAATCATGGTACGGATTTTTCGGACTCCCTTGGTCATTATTTCTTGCTGTGGTGGCTGATTATGGGGATTTAGTTCGTTCATCTAATACACAGTAGGGAGTCTCAAGTCTTACGTTATAGCAGTAGGGAGCATATTTCGGGTAACAGTATAATATTTTACATCCAACTGCCAATTCGATTTTACAATAATCTTTGTTCACGAATTTCCTCATAGAGCAAATCTAGCCCAATCAATACTTTCTCGCGATCGCTCAAATCGCCAATAATTTTCCGAACAGGAGGGGGCAACACCTTGGATAAGGTTGGAGTTGCCAATATTTTATCTTCTTCAGCTAGTTGCGGATTTTTCAAAACATCAATTACTTTAAGAGCATATACTCCCTGAAAGTCTTTTTCTAAGATGTTTTTGAGCGTTTTCAGCGCTCTGACTGAATTTGGTGTATTTCCAGCAACATACAATTTTAGTACGTAAGTCTTTCTAAATTGATCCATAGTATAAGGTAATTCATCAAATTTAAATTAGTTGATAAATCTAAAATTTTGCTTAAGAAAATACCAGTTTATTTTAAATTATTTAATGTAAACTCGAATATTTATTCTACTGTAAATAGCATTTCTAAAGAGATATCTTGTCCAGAAACTGAACGGCGATACATCTCGCATAGATGAGAGATAACATCAATCAGTGGTAAACGGTAATCAAGTAGAATATCGTCGTTCCTACCTTCGATTTTTAGCTGGTAGGAAAAATCATCGATTAGCTCCATATGTATTTCCAAAATCTGGGAAGTAGAAATATCAGCAAAAAAAGCTTGATCAACAAATTCATCAATTAACTTGTTTATCTGAGAGTCATTGTCAAAGTAGTCAAGCAAAATCTGGCGGTAAACGAGGCTTAATCTATAATGAAGTTTTTCTTGTTCCTCGGAAGTTAAGTTAATGTAAAAAGCATCATAATTGCGCTTATAGTAAATTCCCCGATAACTTAATCTCTCTTTGAGCTTTTCTGTTAATCGACGCTGCTGGGCAATTAGAGATTTTCTTACTTGTGGCGAATGCTGCTTAGTTTTTGAACTATGAGCAAGACTAATAAACTTAGTAATTGCGAGGTTAATATAGGAGTTAAGTTCCGCAAGCTGAGGAAAATATAGTCGCAGCTCAGCCTGATGATAAAAAGTGTTGGCGGCTGTCTCTGCTAAAATTTTGCCATAGTCTGCTTTGGTTGTGCTCAGAGTATTTATATGCTCATCACTTTGCACTATTACCGTAGGCAGCAAAATTTCTGATTGTCTCAGTTGTTTTATGACTGAGGTTGACTGGAAGTCTCCCAATAGAATTAAGCAATCTATTCCCCCGTGATTTTTTACCACAAAATCAATCAGCTCTTCCACCAGACTAAGACACTTAAACTCGTAGCGATCGCGATTTAATAGTTTGATTACTGAATTAGATAGCTGCTGTTGAGTGGAAAATAAGCAGATATACAATTTAGTCGGAGTAGCTTCTCTACTTAAAGGGGAATCTTGATAATCTGACATTGCTGAGTGGGTTATATGTTGAGGCTGCCTCTGTCCTTAGGGGACAAATATTGGCTTCAAAATCTCAATAAAGATAAACAGCATCAACTGCACGGGTTATTGTGCAAGAATAGATTGCTTCCCTAGCTTAAGATTTAGTGACATCCTAGACCAAACTGTTAAAGAGTCTTTATTAATAAAAAGTTAACATTTATTGAGTCATTTTGCGGATTTTAACAAAATATAACTTAAATTAAACTTATTTTACTTGTGAAATATATTTATATTGTTAATATTAAATTTTAATTGGTTTGAGTTTCTCATCCCCAAGAGTTCGGTATTCTATAGAGAATAAGGATCTTAGGCTTATAGTCATTAAATCAAATGAGGTTAGCAATTATTTAGGGTGAAGAACATAGAGTGAGAGAATAAGAGATTTTAGATATCCATTAGTTAATTGTTGACAATATTATTGTGTCATGCTCATTTTGTGGTTGGTCATCAAAAGTTAGATTAAGAATTATTTCGGTGACGAAAGTACTTATTGAAAAAATTTGAAGTTAGAGCAAGCTTTGTCATTTTCCCTTCATTAGTAAGAACAAGTAAGAAGAGATCTCTGAGGGATATTTATTTTTTATTAGTTTAGATATATATTAAATTGTCCGAAATTATGATCTTACTTAAGAGCTGACATGATGGTATTCTAAAGTTTATCCTGCCGTTTACTTGATAATTTATAGTTGGTAATTAATAATTATTAAACTTAAGTATTATCTATATTGCAGCAACTTAAGCCAGGTAAAATTAAGCCTAAAGTTCAGGATTAGCAGCCAAAAATTAAGCTCTTAATTTCTGGTTTCAAAGATTAATTGAAAATTTTTCAGCGGTATACCCCAGAATCATTATGTTTGATTTTGGGTATATTGATCTCAGGGACAAGAACTCGACAATCATGGTTAGTAATTATACTTCTCTTAAAGATTTTGTCTATCCAATTCCGATTTGTCAACCAGAGGCAGATTTAGGGAGTGTCCTGAATATTTTTCAGCATTTAAACTGTAAAATATTGGCAATTCCCCAACGCTGTGGGGGTTGGGGCATAATCAATGCAGAGGATTTGCTCTCCCTGATTGCAGAAATATGGTTGGGAAAACAAATGGTATTAGCGAGCCATCCACGTCAGATCCCCTCTCAGCAAAATATTGCCCATGTAACGACTCAAAATTTTGATTCATTAATTAAACCAGCGATGGTTTATCAAGCAGATACGAAAATTGATGAATTTTTGAATCATTTACAATACGCTTCGGTACTTAATAATCAAAGCGAATGTTTAATTGTTAATGAGTTAGGAGAGCTACAGGGAAGACTAGATAAAATTAAAGTAATTAACCATCTAGCCCATGAATCTAAACATGAATCTAAAGATCTATCTAGCAACACTCTCGAAGGCTCAAATTCTCTCACTTCCCTCCGTAATTTAATTGACGCGATCGCTTTACCTTTAAAAATAAAAACGGTGGCAGGGGAAGATCTTTATCAGAATAAGTGTTGGCAACAGTTAATCACGGAGAATAGTTGTTCCCCAGCAACAGTGAGTCAGACGACTATTCAGCAGGGGACGGGGGAAAGAGGACAACAGAGATCGCCCATACAACCCGATCATAAAGATCATCATGAACAGCACCATAACGATCCTATATCTGTGTCTAGTCTTATATCGAAGATCTGTAGCTTAGACTCTGACCCTGAAAGATCTCTAACAAATGCCGTGTCATCTTCTCCAAACCAAAATTTGACACCAGAAAAGTTGAATGAGAACGATTCATCTCATGCCATAGAAATAGAACGGACAGCAGATTGGAATTATCTTAAATTCCCGTTGGTTGCTGAACCCAGGTTTTCTACAAAGAACACCCCATATTGGTTGGTCTTAGGCACTAAAGCCGCTTTTAAAGACCCTTCAGACTCCGAAGAAACTTCTTCATCTCAGATTTCCGAAACAGTCACTAGTAGATTACTAGCAACGGTGAGCCATGAACTTAAATCCCCTCTGACAGGTATTGTCGGCTTATCCAGTCTGCTGCAAGAACAAAAACTAGGTCAACTAAATCAGCGACAGGCTCGTTATGTAAAGCTAATCCATAGCAGTGGACAAAAAATGGTGGATATTGTCGAAAATCTATTAAAACTAACTAGTTTAGCTACTGAAGAGCTATTAGAGCCAGAATTAATTAATTTGGAGTTTTTGTGTCGACAACTTTATCAACAGGCTTTAGCTAAAGTTAAACCAAATATTTCCGCCAATTCTGACCAATCCTCAGAGCACAAAAGCTTGAGCCGCACCTATCGGTCTTTTGACGGAGAAATAGTCCCTGACTTGGTAGTTGCCGCCGCTGGGATCAAGTTGCATATAGAATTGGGAAGTGAGATGGCGATCGCCAATAAATCAATCTTGTCTGGAGTACTTTCTCATCTAATTTTGGAGACAATTCGGGTTTCTGAATCCCTAGAAAATCTTAATATCAAAATTCGTAATTTGTCAGGATTGACGGCGATTTCAATCAGTAGCAACCGAATCAACCCAAGTGCTTGGTCTTCAATTTCAGAAAGCTCAGGTTCGTCTCTGCCAAATTCGGGACTAGATTTAATTATTGCGGAATATTTGGCGAAGTTTCTTCAGGGGAGTATAACCAGTAATTATTCATCAGATTGCGGTCAATTCACCCTACTGCTACCCAAGAAAACGGTTGACCATCATCAATTATCTGATAATGAGACAACAACCCCGAGCAATTTAAATAAAACTGATAATCGGAATGTGACGATTCTTTGTCTTTATCCTGAATCAGAGGTTACTATTCCTGACAATAATCACGACAATAGTTCTAATTTCGATCTCAAAAGCTGGTCAGATGATAACGAGCAGCAGGTAAATTATCAACACCGCATTATTGAAGCAGATAGTCTGGAGCAAGCTCATACTCTAGCTCGTATCTGGCAACTGGACGTAATTGTTTTAGATAGTTACCAGATAGTTAATCCCGCTCAATACTTGCGATCGCTCCAAGAGTCTGAATATTTGGCTGCGTTACCTTTAATCACCTTAGACACCAAAACCACAGAAGCAGCAAATCAAATTGAAGGCTTAAAAGTTTATCCTTGTTTACTTCCTGCTAAACATTGTCGTGTTGAAGATTTAATGCAAGTAATTCAAATTGCAACAGAAACTTGAACAGTTAACAGTGACGCGAAGCTTATCCGAAGGTGTACACCCATTCGAGTGCAAGCCCTTTAGGGAATCCTTTAGGACAACAGTACCCCCATTCGAGGGCAAGCCATATGGGTCGCGGTATCCGTGATAGGCAAGGGCATAACATCAATAGTCCCCAAAAACTAAAGACTAAGAATCAGGCAACCAGAGTACAAACTAAAATGATTCACACTAAATGTGCAAGGGGGGAAATAGTATTTAAAATGGCAGTTAATTACCAACGCTAAAAATGAGGAATGACGGAACAAGCGCTAGATTGGGTGAGGTTGCAGAAAGCATTATCGGTAGAAGCAGAAAGAGGATACATCGATTTAGTCGGTAACCAATTTCGCTTTAGTGAGTTTCTCTGTCTTAGTTTAGGCAAACCACCGAGAAATATTCCTGCTGGGGATAAGATCCAATGGCATGATATTGCTCAAAAGTTTGCTGGCTATGAAAGCTTAAGTTCGTCTCAGAGAAAGCAGTTAATAATCAGCACCCGTAATTTTTTACATAAACAAAAAGCTCTTGTCGAAACTCCCAGCACCCCACCCCCGCCGAAGGCTCCCCGCACCGCAACTCTAAGCAGCCCGAAAGCTAAGACTTATTTTAACCAAACTCTTTCCCTAGATCAGCCTTTAAGTGAGGTGATTGATATTGGACGCAGAAGTAATTACCTGGAGCGATTAGGACTATATACAGTCAGGGATCTGTTATTTTATTATCCCCGCGATCATCTAGACTATGCCCGTCAGGTACAAATCACCCATCTTGAGCCAGGGGAGACGGTAACGGTAATTGGAACAGTTAGAAGCTGTAAATGTTTTAGTAGCCCGAAGAATAAGAAATTAACCATCTTTGAGTTAATTTTGAGTGATGCTACAGGTAGATTAAAACTCAATCGCTTTTTAATGGGAGCAAGATTTAGTCATCGGGGTGCCCAAGAAAGCTATAAACGTCGGTATCCTGTCGGCTCAATTGTTGCGGCTTCAGGCATAGTTAAGCAAAATAAATACGGCATTACTTTAGATAAGCCAGAAATCGAAGTTTTAGATGGTGCGGGGGCAAGTATCGAATCGATCAAAATTGGTCGGCTGTTACCCGTGTATCCTTTAACAGAGGGAGTCCCAGCGGACACCGTGAGGAAATCTGTCATTGCTGTCTTACCCGCTGCGGCACAGTTAGCCGATCCTTTACCCAGTGAACTACGGAATCAATATGGCTTAGTAAAACTAAAAAATGCGATCGCCTGTTTGCATTATCCCGAAAACCGAGAAGAACTAACTCATGCGCGACGCAGACTGGTTTTTGACGAATTTTTCTATCTTCAGCTCGGGTTTTTACAACGTCGTCAACAATTGAAACAAAATCAACCCAGTGCTAGTTTTGCCCCCCAAGGAAAATTAATTGAACAGTTTAATCAGATCCTCCCCTTTACCTTAACCAATGCCCAACAACGGGTAGTGGGAGAAATCTTTCAGGATTTAGGTACATCTGATACGGCGATGAATCGTTTAGTACAGGGAGATGTGGGTTCAGGAAAAACCATTGTGGCAGTGTATGCGATCCTGGCGGCAATTCAGTCTGGTTATCAGGCGGCATTAATGGCTCCCACGGAAGTATTAGCAGAACAACATTACCGTAAGTTAGTCCCTTGGTTTAACATGTTGCATTTACCTGTGGAGTTGCTTACAGGGTCAACTAAAACCGCGAAACGGCGAGAAATTCATTCTCAACTGGAAAACGGTGAATTACCTTTACTAGTGGGGACTCATGCCTTAATTCAGGACCCTGTTAAGTTTCATAAGCTTGGCTTGGCGGTAATTGATGAACAACATCGCTTTGGGGTACACCAGCGAGCACGTTTGTTAGGCAAAGGAAAGTCTCCCCACGTTTTAACTATGACTGCTACGCCGATTCCCCGTACTCTGGCGTTAACTCTCCATGGTGATTTAGATGTCAGTCAAATTGATGAATTACCCCCTGGTAGACAGGCAATTAGTACCATGGCAAAAAAAGGCAAGGATCGTAAAAAAGTCTATGATCTGATTCGGCGAGAAATTGCTCAGGGGAGACAGGCTTATATTATTTTCCCCTTAGTAGAAGAATCAGAAAAACTCGATCTAAAGGCGGCAACAGAAGAACATCAACGCCTATCAGAAGTTATATTTCCTGAATTTCAGATTGCCCTCTTACATGGTCGTATGAATTCAGCCGATAAAGATGCCGCGTTAAACTCTTTCCGCGATAACCAATGTCAGATCATTGTCTCGACCACAGTAATTGAAGTGGGGGTAGATGTCCCCAATGCCACAGTCATGGTCATTGAAAATGCGGAACGCTTTGGTTTATCTCAATTACACCAGTTGCGAGGACGAGTAGGTAGGGGCAGCAGCAAGTCCTATTGCTTTTTAATGAGTAGTACCAAAAATATTGAAGCCAGACAGCGTTTAGCAGTGCTAGAAGAATCTCAAGATGGTTTCTTTATCTCTGAGGCAGATATGCGTTTTCGGGGACCAGGAGCCGTATTAGGGACTCGTCAGTCAGGACTCCCAGATTTTGCCTTAGCCAGTCTGGTGGAAGATCAAGAGGTGCTTAGTTTAGCCAGGGAAGCAGCAGAAAAGATTATTGCTGCGGACAAGATGCTGGAGAATTCTCCTTCTTTGAAACAAGAATTAGAAATTCGTTATCGTCGTCTGATGGGTGGGGATATTTTGAATTAAACTTAATTTTTGGGTTTTTTGTTTTTAAGCTTAATATCAGGTTTTTCAATATAAGCGATCGCTTCTTGCAGAGCAGACAGGCGATCGTTAAAAGGATTCTGAGGAGATAGTAACCTGAGAATATTCATTTTTTGTAATCTTTTTTGGACTTTCCCTTTCGCCCCGACAATAAATACTTGACGATTGTTTTCACAGGCATCTTTTACCATATTTTCGATCGCTAAAGAAGCAGTTACCCCCAACAAAGGTACATCACTCAGATCTAAAATCAAAGCATCATACTGCCTGACAATTCCCATCCTTTGAGAAATGGTTTTTGCGGCTCCAAAACTCATGGGGCCCGTAAGATTAAATAAAAGAATTTTACCTTTAGCCCTTTTGATAATGTATTTTTCTTCCGTAGTTAAATGAGTATCATCATTATCATCATCAGGATCGCTAATAGTCTGGATATGAGCACTTTGAATATCACTCAAACTTTTAATGGTTAATAAGTTGGCAAAAAATACTCCCACCGCTACGGCAGTAATTAAATCAACAAATACCGTCAAAAATATGACTAAGTACATTAAGCCCGTGGCTTTGAGAGAAATTTGATGTGCCCGTTTCAAAAAACTCCAATCAATAATATCAATCCCGACTTTAATTAAGATTCCTGCCAAAACTGCATGGGGAATATTAGAAGTGAATTCTCCAGCTTTCAAGACAATAATTAATAAAACTACGGCATGAACCATCCCCGAAATCGGAGTTTTTCCTCCAGTTTTAACGTTAATTACGGTGCGCATGGTGGCTCCTGCCCCTGGAAGCCCCCCAAACAAACCCGAAATCAAATTACCAATGCCCTGGCCAATTAATTCGCGATCGCTATCATGACTTGTTTGAGTGATGCTATCGGCGACTAAAGAAGTCAATAAAGAGTCGATCGATCCCAAAACTGCCAACATGAGACTGTAACCAAAGATCGCCCTCAATTGATTCACGTCAAAGTGGGGTCGATGTAAACTAGGTAATCCACTAGGAATATCCCCAATTAAGAGTAGACCATGATCAGGATTATAATTACCAATGATAATCGCCACGATAGTGCCGATGATTAGTGCCAGCAATGGAGAAGGAATGATGCGAGTTACTTTTCTTGGACAACCAAAAACGATCGCCAAAGTGAGAATTCCCAAACCCAAGGCAGCAAGATTGACAGTCTTGACAAATTCAGGGAACATTCTGATGGACTGAACCACATTTGCCGAAGCAGGATGTCCTAAAAATGGGCCAATTTGTAACAAGATAATAATCACACCAACCCCAGTCATAAAGCCTGAAATTACCGTATAGGGCATCAAGGTAATATATTTACCCAACCCCATCAAACCAAAGATAATTTGAAATACTCCCCCTAACATAATTACGGTAAAAGCCAGGGCGAAACTACTATTAGAGTCGTTAGCAGCTATGCTAGAAAATACCGTGGCGATCACTACCGTCATCGGACCAGTAGGCCCAGAAATTTGTGAAGGAGTCCCCCCAAATAGAGCCGCAAAAAAGCCGACAATTATGGCACCATAAAGACCGGCGATCGCTCCAGCCCCAGAAGATACACCAAAAGCCAATGCCAGAGGCAATGCTACTACTGCGGCAGTAATGCCACCAAATAGATCACCTCGAATATTTTTCGAGTGTAAACCGTTTACCAGTTGCATAATAATTTGCTCACAGTCTCATAGGAGTGAATTTTGCGGGGTAGATAATGCATTGTATGAGAGTTATATGAGAGATGGAATTCAAGACCAAGATTAGCCCAATGATAATAGCAGGGGACTCCATATTGAATTTTCTATCTAATAATTTAAGAATAAAATTATTTAATTAACTATCTGTAAATTCAATTGATCATATTCAGTTTATTTCTTTGAGGATCGCCGAGATACCAGTTATTTTCTGGAGCTAAATTTAAATTATTCAAATTATTCGGTATTAACTGCCATCTTTGGGCTAATTCGTTTAATAATATGTCCTGCTGTTGGCGGAAATACTTAACTGGACGACCATAGTTGATGATGCTGAAATAGACTTTGTTGTGTTGGGAGGGAATAACTCCTGCTAAAGCACTAACATTATCTAGGGTTCCCGTTTTGATAGTTGTCCCTCTGGGTAAACCTCGATTCTGCACTGTGCCCACAATATCTTTACCTGCGGTGGGGAATAAGTCGGCAGCACTCAAGAAATCTGACTTAACTAAGCGATCAATCGCGATCATCATCTGACAGACAGCACGGGGAGAAATGCGATTTTCTTCTCCTAAACCTGAGCCATTGACTAATTCGATTTCTGTGAGGGGAAAGCCTGCGAGCTTGGCACTAGTTTCAGCAACCTGATTTGCACCCCCTGCTAAGTCGGCTAACATCTGCGCCATTTTATTATTACTATAGATGTTCATCTGTCTCAGGATTTCACTTAAGGGTAATGAGCGATGGCGGATTAATAATGAAGCCTTAGTAGGTACTTGGTTAATTAACTTGACTTCTTTGGCGATCGCAAGTTCTGGTTGTTTTGTCCCTGGGGGCATTTGCAAATATTGCGTAGTGATTTCTCTTGACCATCGTTTGCGGTCTAATCCCTGTTTCAACAACTCTCCTGCCTTCAGGGGTTGCTCCTGATAGTTCATATAGAACTTATCTGTAACTAACAAATTTCCCTGAACTTCTTTGATCCCTAATTGATTCAGAGCATTTCCCAAAGCGATCGCTTCTTCCCAGACAAAAAACGGATCGCCACTACCTTTAATAATTAGATCTCCTGTAACAATACCGTCAACAATTTCTCCAGTGTGGTAAATATCCGTCGAAAATTGATGTTTTGCGCCCCAGGTACTCAAGGCAGCTAGGGTTGTGGCAATTTTAGTCAGAGACGCAGCAGGAAGAGATATTTTTCCTTGATTACTAATGGGAGTCACCCAGCCTGATTGCACCCATATTCCTTGACGATTAGCATCAAATTTCTGATGGGCTAAATTTTGCAGATAAGCTTGAACGACTTGTTCGCTAACTAAATCCTGAGTCTGAGGAGGAAGCTTAAAGATCGCCGATTGTTCCCAGGGAAATGACTCCAAAGGCGCTAAATTGTGGTCTACTTGTCTCAACCCATTTAACCAAGCGATCGCACTCATAGCCATAAAATCCAGCATAAAACAACCAAAATGAGAATTACTTGCAGTTGACAGCTAAAATGACACTATTAACATCAAGATCATTTATAACTTTTTTGTTTTAGGTGTAGGTAAAAAGAGCAATTTCTAATGTCATTTCCGATAGATATTAGGGATCTTTGACCTCAGACTGTTAAAATTTGTAAGGCTTATAATAAAATTTGCTACATGGGATTAATGCGCGCAAAAATTGCAGTAGACGCTATGGGGGGCGACTTTGCCCCAGAGGAAATTGTCGCAGGAGCAATTCAGGCTTCGGCGGAATTAGATCTAGATGTTCTACTAGTAGGAGATGAGCAACAGATCAACTCTCTGGTAAAAAAACACGGCGGCAAAGATTCGGAACACATTAAGGTGGTTCATGCTGAAGATGTAATTACCATGAAAGAAGAACCTTTAACGGGTATTCGTCGTAAGCCGAAAGCCTCGATCAATGTAGCAATGAAGTTAGTTAAGCAAAAAGAGGCTGATGCTGTAGTTTCCGCGGGACATTCGGGAGCAGCGATGGCAGCCGCACTGCTGAAATTAGGTCGCTTAAAAGGTATTGAACGCCCTGCAATTGGTGCAGTGTTACCTACTATTATTCCTGGCAAATCAGTAATCGTTTTAGATGTGGGGGCAAATGTTGATAGTAAGCCCAAGTACCTCGAACAGTTTGCCCTGATGGGGACAATTTATAGTCGATATGTTTTAGGCAACGCAGAGCCCCAGGTGGGTTTGCTCAACATCGGCGAAGAATCTTCTAAAGGTAATGAATTAGCATTAGCTACCCACAAACTACTGACCGAAAACCCGCAAATTCCCTTTGTGGGGAATGCCGAAGGTAGAGATGTCTTATCTGGTGAATTTGACATTATTGTTTGTGATGGTTTTGTCGGTAACATTGTTCTCAAGTTTGCCGAAGCAATTGGGGAAGTAATGATGCAAATTATGAAAGAAGAACTACCCCAAGGATTACACGGTAAAGTAGGAACAGCTTTACTCAAGCCCAACTTGATGAATATTAAGCGCCGTATCGATCGCGCTGAGCATGGAGGCGCATTATTGTTTGGGGTGGCAGGAATTTGTATTATTAGTCACGGGAGTTCTCGTCGAGGATCGATTTTCAATGCTATTCGCTTAGCAAAAGAGGCGATCGATAATGAAGTGTTAGAGAAAATCAAAGCTAATAATCAGCAGCGATTAGAAACAGAAACACATACTGAAGCGACTTCTGCCAACTAATGGTAAGTAGATAGCCAAACAAATAACGGAGTGAAACATTGAATAATATGGGGGCGGGTATTGCAATTACTGGATGTGGCTCGGCTGCACCAGAGTCTATTTTGACTAACCATCATCTAGCTCAGATGGTAGAAACTGACGATGAGTGGATCAATACCCGCACCGGGATGAAAAACCGTCACATCGCTGCACCCACAGAATCTTTGAGTCAGCTTTCAGCGATCGCTGCTAATAAAGCGATCGCCATGGCAGGAATTTCCCCCATCGACATTGACTTGATTATTTTGGCTACTTCCACTCCCGATGATATGTTTGGTAGTGCTTGCAAGATTCAGGGCTTAATTGGAGCCAGTAGCGCTGTGGCATTCGATCTTACCGCTGCCTGTTCAGGATTTCTCTTTGCTTTGATTACGGCTTCCCAGTTTATCAATACTGGAGTTCATCAAAATGTACTAGTCATTGGGGCAGATGTGATGTCTCGGTGGGTAGATTGGAGCGATCGCACTAGCTGTATTTTGTTTGGTGATGGTGCAGGGGCAGTGGTTTGCCAAAGGGCTAGGGAAAACAGTTTACTAAGTTTTGGTATGTATAGTAATGGGAGCCAAAATGATTCTCTCAACCTTAACTATCATGGACAAGACAAACCTTTGGTAGATGGTATTACTGCGCAACAGGGTTCATATAATCCCATCTCCATGAATGGTAGAGAAGTATATCGTTTCGCTGTAGCAAAAGTCCCTGAAGCAATTAGTAAGGCAATGTTTCAAGCAAATCTCACTGCTGATGATATTGATTGGCTATTGTTGCATCAGGCAAACCAACGGATTATGGATGCTGTCGCCAAACGGCTCAAGATTCCCTCATCGAAGATTTTAAGCAATATAGCTGAGTATGGTAATACCTCTGCGGCTTCTATTCCCCTCGCCCTTGATGCTGCGGTAAGAGACGGTAGAGTTAAGCCTGGAGATACAATTGCGGCTTCTGGTTTTGGGGCAGGTTTAACCTGGGGTTCAGCTATTTTTAAATGGGGCTAATTTTAAAGAATTTAGTCACAAGTATTACTATGATAAAGATCTAAGATCAATAGTGCCCCTTTGCTAAAGAATAAATAGCTAATATTCACTGAAATTACAGTGGCGATTTTTAAGTTTGCTTGCTAAAACTGACGTGACCTAAATAGCAAAATACTAATTTTAGTTAAATCAGCAATTGTAATTGCTATGGTCAGATATACCAATATTTATTTTTTTATTAGTTTCGATTTTATTGCTACCAATATTTAGTAATTTGAAGGCAAATGAGTATTAATACCCAACAATTTTCGTTACAGGAAGTTATTCAGAGTTGGAAAGATCGTATTGTCTGTCATCCTCCACGGGGAGAAGGTGCTGAAGCCTATATTATTAATTCTAGTACAGGCGATCGCGTTAAATATATTGAAGCTAATTGCGATAGTTTGCGACATAATGCTACTAACTACGACAGGCTACTAATCGAAATTAAAGCTAAACATAAAGGTATTTATAAAGAGGCAGTTTTAAATACTATTAAATATGAAGTAACGAGAAGAGCTTTTAAGTCACAACATGACTGGATTCATCACAGTTATGAGGGATTGATCAAACAGGTGAAAAGTAATAATTTTGATCGACAAATGTTGGTTAAAATTGAATTCCTAAATAAAATGGTGGCGACCAGGGATCGAGAATTAAAAAAACTTAAGTCAGAGTGCAAGGGTGGCTTAAAAGAGTTACAAACAGCATATAAAAAACTCCAGCGTCAATATGCCAAAGAAGTAACCCGTCGTCAGAAATTAGGGGCAAGCAATCAAAGTTTAGGGGCTTACAAAGGTCATTTTCGTAGAGCCCAAAAGAAACTTGCTGTCTTAAAAACTGAAAACAAAAGTCTACAGAAAAAAGTTAACTTATTAGAATTCAAAGCGAGAAAAGCTAATTGATAATTGTTACATTAGAATAATTAGCTTCTTCCTTCATTCTTTATCCTTACGAGCAGATAGCTAAACTTTGTCCTAATCTAACTTTGTACGGCTATAGATGGTGCTACCTACCTTGACAGATCGATTAGTGCGTAACATCAGTAATTAAGAAAATTCCCGACTAAATCCGACTTTTCCCGATTGTGCTACCTGTAGTTACATCTTTAATATAAAAAACGACAGGGACAAAGATAATTTTTTCTCAGCTAGTTAGCACGACCAAACGGTTTAAGACTGGCTGATTGCATCATCAGGGAAAAGTAAACATGATTAAATCTGCACCGCAAGAATCTTCCAGCCACAAAAATGATAGTTGTTACTGTTTTAATCGGGATTGTCAGCAACCGAAGAATGTTAATGAAGCTCGGATTTGCCTTAGTTGTGGCTCCAATTTGCTGTTACAAAATCGCTATCGAGCCTTGGAGTTAATTGGACAAGGGGGTTTTGGCAAAACTTTTAAAGGTGTCGATGAATCCCAGAGCGATCGCCCGTACTGCGCCATCAAGCAATTTTGGGTTGAACCCCATAGTCGAGATCAAGCAAAAGCAGCCAAGTTATTTGAACAGGAAGCTCAAAGGTTAGAGGTGCTGGGGGAACATCCTCATATTCCGACTTTGATTGATTATTTTGTGGCAGACAAGGAACAGTATCTAGTTCAGGAGTTTATTAACGGCAGTAATTTGGCTCAGGAATCTACTTGGGATGAAGCTAAAATACGGCAACTTTTGTTATATCTTTTGCCCCTAATCGAATTTGTCCATAGCCACAAGGTTATCCATCGAGATCTTAAACCCGAAAATATTGTGCGTCGCCAGCAGAATAATTCCTTAACCCTGGTGGATTTTGGGGCGGCGAAAGTGGTTACCGCAGCCACGGGAACTAGAACAGGTACAGTGATTGGTTCAGCGGCTTACACTGCACCAGAACAATTGAAAGGTAAAGCGGTATTTGCCAGCGATATTTATAGTTTGGGTGTTACCTGCGTTCATTTATTAACGAACGTTCATCCTTTTAATTTATTTGATAGTGGCGAAAATAGCTGGAATTGGCGGCATTATCTTAGTCAGCCTGTAAGCCAACAGTTGGGTCAGATTCTGGACAAGATGCTAGAAGGAGCAATTAATCAACGCTATCAGTCGGCGGGGCAAGTGCTCAAGGATCTGCAAAGTAAACCTGTGAAGAAACAGCATCGAGGTAAAAAAATAGTTGGAGTTAGCACCGTAGCTATTTTGGCATTACTGGGATTAAGATCTTTAGTAGCTCCTGTGGCGAAGCAGGTTTCTACTCCTCAAGTTACTTCTTCTAGGGTACAACAGCGATCGCCGAGATCTTCCCGATCTACTTCTATTCCTAAAATTGATTCTGATTTCGGCGGGCTATACGGCTACGCAGCAGGGAAACCAGTGCAGACATTTCCTTTAGAACATACGGCAGTAACAGCGAAAATTGCGGGGAATCTAGCGCGGGTGGAAGTCAAGCAAACTTTTACTAATCCTCATAATCAACCTCTAGAAGCAATCTATCAATTTCCCCTCCCAGACAATGCTGCGGTAGACGACATGGAAATCCAGATTGGCGATCGCATTATTCGCGGTATCATTAAAGAGAAAGCAGAAGCGCAACAAATCTACCAACAAGCGAAACGCCAAGGTAAAACCGCTGGTTTATTAGAACAACAAAAGGATAATATCTTTACCCAATCCCTAGCGAATATCCAACCAGGAGCACAAGTTGAGGTAGTCATTCGCTACACTAATACTCTGCAATTTATTGGTAGTGACTATGAGTTTGCTTTTCCCCTAGTAGTAGCACCTCGTTATGGAGCAGATAAAACTAGTAATAATTTCAGCAATTTCAATCCTTTAATTTCCCCCGCCTGGGCAAAAGATGTTCAGAAGACTCGTTCGGGGCAAGACATTGACCTTACCGTAGAAATTGATGCGGGAGTGGCTATTTCTGGGGTAGAGTCGCCTTCTCATGGCATCACCATCCAAAATACTAATTCCGCGACCAAAGTTGCCCTGGTAAACCAAGACATTATTCCCAATCAAGATCTGATTTTGCGCTATCAAATTGCGGGAGCAGCCACCCAAGCCACAGTATTAACTCAATCGAATCAGCAAGGAGGACATTTTGCAACCTATTTGATTCCCGCCGTGGATTATAAGTCAGAACAGGTTGTACCGAAAGATGTGGTGTTTTTAATGGATACTTCAGGCTCACAACGGGGAGCTGCGATCGCTCAATCTAAAGAACTGATGCGCCAGTTTATTAGCGGGTTAAATGAAGAAGATACTTTTAATATTATTGACTTTGCTAATCGGAGCAACAAGTTAGCAGAGCAACCCTTAACAAATACCCGAGAAAATCGTTCTCAAGCATTGGCTTATATTAATAACATCGATGCCAATGGTGGGACAGAATTAATGAATGGCATCAACACTGTACTTAACTTTCCTGCTGCGGAGGATGGGCGGTTGCGAAGCATTGTTCTACTTTCCGACGGTTTAATCGGTGCTGACGAAGAAGTTATCGGGCGTATCCGAGATCAACTCCAGCCAGGTAATCGATTGTATAGCTTTGGAGTAGGATCTTCTACTAATCGTTTCTTACTCAATCGTCTAGCAGAGTTGGGGCGCGGCACAGTTACGATCTTGCCTCCCGATGAAGATGCCGTGTCAGTGGCAGAAAAATTTTACCGCGAAATCAACAAACCCGTCGTGACAAACATTGAACTGGAATGGCTTGGGGATGGTCAACCCCCAGAAATCTATCCCCGCCAGTCTCCAGATCTATTTGCTAGTCAACCTCTGGTATTGTATGGACGTAAACAGGATAGCAATAGCGGTAAATTAAAAATTACTGGAACAGTTGCAGGAGGACAACCCTACGAACAGATCTTAGATGTCAATTTCCAACAGGTAGGGGGCAATAATGCGATCGCACAACTCTGGGGACGTTCTCGTATCAAGGATTTGATGAATGATATGTATGGTCGAGAAAATACCAAGGGAGTCGCCGCAGTAACTACAACAGCGTTAAATTATAATCTCTTGTCTAAATACACGGCATTTGTCGCAGTTGATGATCATCAATCATCCCTCAATCCAGAAGATAGCATTGTCAATGAGCCAGAGTTGAGAGAAGCTGACCAACTACTATCTCATTCCAACTCGAATAGTACACTCAATCAGCAAGTACCCCTTTCCCAGCAAAGTAGACAATCTTCTTATCCTTCTAATTCTGGTAGCAATAGTCAGAGTGTACCTGAACCTAGCGAAATTATTGGCAATCTTTTAGCTTTAATCTGTTTAGTGCTTTTCTTTACCCGCAAGCGTTGGACTCATCTAGTAAAAGCTTTATTACAAAAATCAAAATAGTAAACGGCTTCGCCGTAGCTATTATACTAAATCCTTTCCGTGGAGGTTACTCTTGTCTCGCCCCCTAAATCCCCCAATTCTGGGGGACTTAAAGAAGTTTTTACTTATTTGTGAAAGTAACTTATATGAATCGGATTTAGTATTAGCTATTAGCTATTAGCTATTAGCTTTTAACTAGTTTTCTGGTAAGTTATTTCAAGATATTAAACAAGAAAATAATGTTTAAAAAAATAATGTTTTAAAAACTCTTGGCAAATAAGGGTTTCAACTTATCCCGTACTCAGGTTAACTTTAATTGAGCAAAAGTCCATATTTTGTGTTTCATTAAACAAGCGATCGCTTTAGCAATATCTTTGGCGATCGCCTATTAGATCGAAGATTTAATCTCCTAGAGTTATGGCTCTAATTATTCCCACTCAATTGTTCCTGGGGGTTTAGAAGTAATATCATAAACGACACGATTTACCCCTTTAACCTCATTCACAATACGGTTAGAAATAGTTTCCAACATATCGTAAGGAACTCTTGCCCAATCTGCGGTCATCCCATCTTCACTAGTAATAAAGCGGAGCACAATGGGGTGAGCATAGGTTCGTTTATCCCCCATCACGCCAACGCTGCGAATTGGCAACAGTACCGCAAATGCCTGCCAATAATCGTGGTATACACCCTGTTTACTAATTTCGTCACGGACAATAAAGTCAGCATCCCGCAGAATATTTAATCTTTCCGCAGTAACTTCCCCCACAATCCGAATAGCTAAACCAGGGCCAGGAAAAGGATGGCGACGGACTATTTCTTCAGGCAAACCAATGGCACGAGCCACATTTCGCACCTCGTCCTTAAATAGCTTACGTAAAGGTTCAACCAGTTTAAATCGAAGATCTTTGGGCAAACCACCGACGTTGTGATGGCTTTTAATTTTAACCGCTACCCTTTCTCCTGTTTTCGGATCAACATTACTATCTGCCGATTCAATCACGTCGGGATAGAGAGTTCCCTGAGCGAGATAATCAAACGGGCCTAGTTTCTTGGATTCTTCTTCAAAAACCTGGATAAACTCATGTCCAATGCGACGGCGTTTTAGTTCAGGATCTGTTACTCCCTCTACCTGCTTCAAAAAGCGATCGCGCGCCATCACATATTCTACAGGAATATGAAACTTGTTTTTGAATATTTCTACTAGTCTTTCAGGCTCCCCTTTACGCATAAAGCCTTGATCAATAAACATACAGGTGAGTTGATCGCCAATTGCCCGATGCAGCAGAAAAGCTAGGGTTGAAGAATCTACTCCCCCAGAAAGGGCTAATAATACTCGCTTTTTCCCCACTTTTGCTCTGATATCACGAATTGACTCCTCAACAAAGGTTTCTGTCGTCCAAGTCGGTTCACACTCGCAGACATGATAGACAAAGTTACGAATCAGGGCGCTTCCCCCCTCAGAATGCACCACCTCTGGGTGAAACTGTACTCCAAATAGTTTTTTGGTAGGATTAGAAATTGCGGCGCAAGAAGTATTTTTGGTATAGGCTAAAACTGAAAATCCTTCTGGTAGTTTAGTGCAAGAGTCGCCATGACTCATCCACATAGTTGAACCATGTTCAACGTTAGTCAGCAAGTCGGTAGGATCTTCGATATATAATTCTGCTTTACCGTATTCCCCTAACTTCACTTGTTCAACCGCGCCACCTAGTTGCTTAACCATTAGTTGCATTCCGTAACATACACCGAGAACGGGAATACCTAAATTCCAAATTTCAGGGTCACATTTCGGAGCATAATCGTCATATACGGAATTGGGTCCTCCAGAGAGGATAATTCCTTGAGGATCGATTTCTTTTAACTCTTGAGCAGAAGTCCTGTAAGACAAGACTTCTGAATATACTTGGGTTTCTCTAATGCGGCGAGCAATTAACTCCGAGTATTGAGAACCAAAATCGATAATAATAATTTTTTGACGATTAGCATTCTCAACTAGAGACTTAGGAGCCAAAGCGTCGCTACGGGGAGAGATTGATTCTGTCTGAATAGTCACTATACTCTAGGAAATCTGGGTAGGTAATTAGGTAACAAAGTGTAAAGAAATTTAAGCTTTCACTACAAATTTAGATTTGGCAAGTTATGATGCCCCTGGGCGGGACTATATAAAGCAAAAACGGTATAAATATTCCCAATACCCTAACATAAATTCAGATAGCAAAAGAAAAGCATTCTCCCTTTGACAAATTACCTGGCGATCGCGATCTAAGAGTACTAAACCGATACAAAGTAAATAATATAAATGTTTTTAGCAACCTAACATAATGTCAGATTGCAAAAGAAGAGCATTCTCGCTTTGACAAATTACTTGAAAACTACGATCAAACAGTTTAATCAATGAAAGTTAGATCTGCCATTCCTGATGATGTATTGCTCATCTTTTCATTTATCCAGAAGAAGTCAGAATTTGACAGAAACATTGGCGCATTCTCTGGGGTACTGCAAGTATCTGAAGACAAAATACGCAAAACACTTTTCGGAACAATTCCTTTTTCTTACGTTTTGTTTGCAGAGTTGTCAGGACATGAAGTTGGTTTTGCACTATATGGATTTAGGTACTCATCATTTGCAGGTCAGCCAAGTATTTGGCTTGATGATCTATACGTAGATGAGGCTCACAGAAGTCAAGGAGTAGGAGCAATATTAATGGATAAACTTGCTCAAATTGCCAAAGCAAATGACTGTACCCATCTTGCTTGGAATGCTGATGCGCGAAACACTCGTGGACTTAGCTTTTATCATCGATTAGGCGCAAAGATTACCAAACAGCATGGGAATCGATGCTTTTTGAAATGGATTCCGCATCAATGAAATCCACAAGATTCATACTCAAAATTAAAATTATCTCGTGCTAGTTAATTTGTATTACGCCAAATAAATATAAAGATTTTACGACAATATTATTCTGAAAGTTACGGATAAGATATCTGAAATAAAAGTGGGGTAAAGATTCATGCCCTAACATAATTTAGATAGCAAAAGAAGGGCATTTTCGCTTTGACAAATTACTTGGCGACTGCGATCAAAGAGTACTGAACCGACACAAAGTTTTTGCTCTATATACTTATAAATATAGTCTGCACACTTGTCATCGATCGCCTGGGCTAATTCCTGATAAACTAAATCTACCCAACTAGGATGATCTGGGTTAGTCTGATCGATTTCCCGCAACATACTGAGAGCAGATTCCGTAGTGGCACAGTTAAATATTTGCTCAATTTGAGATTGAGGTAAGCCTAGTTTGGCACAATAGGCAGTCATAATTTCTCTTCTACCATCAGCAAGATGATTGTGGGTGTGAAAAATTCCCCCTGCTAGCTTAATCAGTTTGCCATGATAGCCAAACAGTAAGATAGACTTGACTTCGGCAGCAGCAGCAGTAACCAGCATTGAACCCATCCAGTTGGCAGTCTTGATAATTCTTTGAGGATCGATGCCTGATTTTTGTGCCAGATCTATGCCATTTTCGCCGATGCAAAATACCAGAGAATCAAATAAAGCTGCCTTAGTTTTAATCTCTTCTTGGTAAACTTCTAGTTGACTTGGTGCAGTTAAAGGTTGAACAATACCAGTCGTCCCCAACAATGAAAGTCCTTCAACCACCCCAAAAGCTTCATTAGATGTCCGCTTGGCTAATCTGATCCCTTCGGGCAAAATAATAGTTACCACGATACCTTCATTACTCTGTAATAACGGCGTGAGGTTGGCTTTAATTAGTTCTTGAGCATAACTATAAATTGCCGCTTGCTGCTGACTATCCTGCTGCTTGCCAATTCCTTCTCCTCCCTCAATGGTAATTTGATTACTAAAGTTGCTATTCCAACTTACCTTTGCCCAGATCGGCGTATTTCGAGTGAGATCTAGATGATCTCCAGGGTCACTTAGGGTAATGGCGATCGCCGAATCTTGATCGATCTTGGCTACCTGTTCGATTTTAATCTTTGCCTGTTGAGGAGGTCTAATTAAGTTGACTGTGACTTGATTCTGAGGGGATTGTTGCTGAAGATGGCGTAGAGCTGCGATCGCACTACCACAGGCGAAAACAGGGAGAGTATATCCAGTAGGCATAATAGATTATTCTGGCTCAATCTCATATTCTACAACTCGATTACGTCCCGTTGCTTTTGCCTGATATAAACCTTTGTCTGCTGCTGTTACTAAGGTATGAAAACTAAAATTGGCACTAGGGATACAGCAGGATACTCCTAAGGAAAGGGTTACATAAAGATCTACAGGAGAATTAATATGTGGAAGTCTCAAGGTTTCAATCTGCAAGCGCACTTGCTGTGCTAAGTATTTGGCTCCCGCCATGGGAGTATTGGGCAAAACAAAAACAAACTCTTCTCCCCCATATCGAGCTACTAAATCCGCTGGACGTTTAATAACTTTGCTAATTGCCTGGGCTACTTCCTGCAAACAGCGATCGCCTGCTTGATGACCATAGGTATCGTTATATAGTTTAAAGTAGTCTATATCACAGAGAATTAACGATAAAGGATTTTGTTCTCTGGCTAATCTAGTCCACTCTGCTGCAATATAGTTGTCAAATTTACGGCGATTGGCGATCTTAGTTAAACCATCAACTACTGATAGTGCTTCTAGTTCTTGATTTGCTTCTTCTAGCTGTTGATAAAGTTTTGCCTGTTTAATGGCTACGGACAATTCTAATGCCACTCGCTCCAGTAGTTTAATTTCTTCTGTATTCCACTCTCTAGAGATTGAACATTGTTCGATACATAGTATTCCCCATAACTTGTCCTCAGGAAGAATCGGAATCATCAGGATTGAACAAAGATCTCCCTTACTCATTGGCGAATCAACCTCCTCTTGAGTAGCAATTTCACCAGCAGCCAACTGAGCAAGATTATTTTGAAATAATAATATGGGAAATCGTTGAGGGTGATCAATATCACAGCTAAGGGGTTGATTATTGAACTTGGACTCGAACAGTAAAGTTAGTTTACCTTCCTGTAATCGATTGATCTGAATCTTGTCGGCTTGTAAAAACTGATGGAGTTCGGCGACAGTTGTTTGCAAAATTTGGTCTAGATCGAGAGAAGCATGAATTTTTTGCGTAATATGGGCTAAAAGGCGATCGCTCGCTGCCCGTTGAATTAGCTTCTGCTCGATTGTCTTATGGCTAGTGATATCAAAACAATAACCCACCAATCCTTCAAATTTGCCACTTACGGAAAATTGGGGAACGGCATAATTGGATATCCAACGATATTGGTTATCAGCACATTTTAAACGATAGCTAATCCTAAATCCTTCAGTTTCAGATAATGCTTGATTAAATTGGCGATCGCATTTAGCAAAATCCTGAGGATGAATATTCAACATCCATTTACTATTTAATCTAGTTTCAATATTTTGCCCTAAAAGTCGATTCCAAGCTTGGTTAAAAAATGTACTATTCCCTAGCTCATCGCACATCCAAATTAAAGTAGAAGTATTATCAATAATTGTTTGAAATAATTTTTTTGTTGTTAATAATTGTGAGTCTAATTCAATATTTTCATGAGCAATTAATGTACTCTCTTTTCTATTATTAGCTTTTTTTAGTGCTAAATAAATTGTTTTTTCTAACAAAGTAGCGGATATATCTGACCAGATTAAGTAATCATCTATGGCAACATTAAGTAAGTTGATATCAAATTCATTAATAGTAGAAATTAAGATCAGAGGAATCTCTCGACTGTTAGTCTCTCGAAGCTTCAATAAGATACTTAAGTTACTATATTCATGTTGAGTAACAATGTAGAAGATTAGGTCATGGTGATCTTGCTTGATGAATTCTAAGCTGGCATTTAAGTCTTTAACTCTTGTTAATTTAAAGCTCTTAGATTTGATATTTTTCAAGAAATACTCAAGTTCTCTACTATCAACTTGATTATTGTCGATTAGCAAAATATCTATAGTTGAATTAATAGCTTTCACAATAGAAAAATAAGATAAATAAACTGATCTGTGGGAATAAATATATCAATAAGCTCCAAGATAACTTCTATTTAAAATGATTTACATCACAATTAAATATCTTTGGTTTTTTTTAATAACTCAATACACTTTTAAAAGACAGCGATCGCATTAACCAAATTTAACCCATCATCCTTCAGTCTCTTGAGATATTAGTACGGAGTGATTGTGCTGCATTTAACTAGCCAAGGCAACCAATTTACCAATTGTGTGACTTACAACTGTTAGAATTCAACGAAGGATAAGCAATGGACAATTGACAACAGACAATTGACAATGCAAGATCAAATGCTCTTTGTAAGTTATGAGATAGATATTCTGAATGATTTGGCCGTTTAATAAAACTAAAAAACAAATTGCGCGCATTGAAATTACTGGTGCGATCGCCTCAGAAACTCGCAAACAGGTTTTGAAAGCTTTTAAAACCATAGAAGAAAAGAAGTTTCCTGCCCTACTATTACGAATTGATTCTCCTGGTGGGACGGTAGCTGATTCTCACGAAATATTCACAGCACTCCAAAGACTACAGGAAGACAAGGATGTTAAAGTTGTCGCCAGCTTTGGCAATATTTCTGCTTCGGGGGGAGTTTATATTGGAGTGGGAGCAAAGCATATTGTTTCTAATCCAGGTACAATCACAGGCAGCATTGGCGTGATTCTGCGGGGCAACAATTTAGAAAGATTGCTAGACAAGGTTGGAGTTTCTTTCAAAGTAATTAAATCTGGTCCCTATAAAGATATCTTGGCATTTGATCGCCAAACGACCAAAGAAGAAGAGCATATCTTACAGCAGCTAATCGATGTCAGCTATGGTCAGTTTGTTGCCACCGTAGCAAAGGGTCGTGGTTTGGAAGAAGAGACAGTAAGAACTTTTGCTGATGGTCGAGTATTTACGGGAGAACAAGCATTAGAATTAGGTCTGGTAGATCGCCTAGGCACAGAAGAAGATGCCCGTCGCTGGGCGGCAGAGTTGGCTGGATTAGACCCCGACAAGACTGAATACTTTAATATTGAGGAGCCAAAACCTTTTATTAATCGCTTTATTCCTGGTAGAAGCCAAGCTCAGTCAGGAATTGGGATGGCGATCGATTCTCTCCAGTTCGAGTTAACAACTAGCGGTTTGCCTCTGTGGCTATATCGTCCATAAACATGGTTAATTTGTACTGTTGAGCTACTATTAATCTGAGATCCTCAATCATCTCCTGAAACTACTTTGTCTTGTTTTCCACTCTGGGCTTTTTTTGACTTCTGCAATAATTAATTTAATCTGGTGTTAAGTATTTAAATGATTAAAAACGCAATTAGTGGAGAAGCAAACAGTGGAGTGGAAAGTACGGGGCATCCGTGGAGCGACTACGGTTAATGAAAATACGAAAACGGCGATCGCCATAGCCGTTAATGAGCTAATCGCTGAAATTGAAGCTCATAATTTGTTTAAACCCGAAGATGTGGTTTGTGTATTTTTTACTGTCACCACCGATCTCGATGCGATGTTTCCTGCTGCTGCTGCGAGAAAGCGTCCTGGTTGGGATCATGTTCCCCTAATAGATTTACAACAAATGAAGGTTGAAAATAGTCTGGAGCGCTGCATCAGAATCTTAATTCAAGTTAATACGATGCAGCCCCAATCAGCGATCGTTCACCGCTATTTACGTCAAGCGCAAGCACTCCGACCAGATTTAGATATTCAGTTTAGTTGAAGATTATTTATTGATAATTAATAGTTTAAGTAGCTAATAGTTTAAATAGCCACATCGTTCAGCCACATCGTTCAAAATAAGAGAGTTTGATCTTTGAAGTTGAGAGATTATGGTCCTGAAAAAACTGCATTTTCTACATCCTGGCGGCTAAGAGAATATTTGAAGGAACGACTGAGATTTTGACTTTCTGGTTCAGCATCAAAGTAGCGTACCGTAAGTTCTTCTGTCTCAAGACATATTTCTGCTTTCCAAGCTGATTCCTGCACATGCCAGCAGTGAACATTATCTTTGTCCTGGGAGCAGCCTTTACTACGGAGCCAGTCTTCAATAGTAGGCAGGGAATGATTATAGAGGGGAGTATCTGCTTCTGGTAAACTCACAACAATTTTTCTTAAACTATTAAGGTACTGAGAAATTCTATCTCATTACATCCTGTTCAAGTTTTAATGTCTTAATCCCTTAATCCCTCATCCTAATTTACCCTAAGCTTCAATATGCAAAAAGACTATCAAAAATACGGATAGCTACTACTGTAAAATGAGGAATAGATTCTCGAAAATAAGTTTGCGTAGTTGATCACGGTGGACAATCACTTTTTTAAAGCATATGACCAATCAAAAAATAGATACAAAAGCTTTTAAACGTTCTTTGCAGCAGTCGGAAAATTATCACCGTCGAGGTTTTGGACACGATGCTGAAGTTGCAGGAACTATGAATTCAGAGTATCAAAGTGATTTGATTCAAACTATTCGCGATCGCAACTATCGTCTCCAAGTAGGGGATGTAACCATTCGGTTGGCAGAGTCTTTTGGCTTTTGCTGGGGTGTGGAAAGAGCGGTTGCCATGGCATATGAAGCTCGGCAACATTTTCCTAGTGAAAAAATTTGGATTACAAACGAAATAATTCACAATCCCTCGGTTAATCAGCGTTTACGAGAGATGAATGTCGGCTTCATCGAACTTATTGACGGGGAAAAAGACTTTAGCGTCATTAATCAGGGTGATGTGGTCATTCTTCCTGCTTTTGGTGCCAGTATTCCCGAAATGCAGTTACTCAGCGAAAAAGACTGCAAAATTGTGGATACTACCTGTCCTTGGGTATCGAAAGTCTGGAATTCTGTGGAAAAGCATAAAAAGCGTGATTACACTTCAATTATTCATGGTAAATATGCTCACGAGGAAACGGTAGCTACCAGTTCATTTGCCGATCGCTATTTGGTGGTGCTGAATTTGGCAGAGGCAAAGTATGTTACGGACTATATTCTTCATGGCGGAGATCGAGCGGAGTTTTTGGCTAAATTTAAATATGCTTGTTCGGAAGGCTTTGATCCTGATCGGGATTTGTCGAAAGTTGGCATCGCTAATCAAACCACAATGCTGAAAAGTGAAACTGAACATATTGGTAAGCTTCTGGAACAAACTATGCTTAAAAAGTATGGTCCTACTGAGTTGAATGAGCATTTCATGAGTTTCAATACGATATGTGATGCTACCCAGGAACGACAGGATGCAATGTTTGATTTGGTAAAAGAAGATCTGTCTTTAATGATCGTTATTGGTGGTTTTAATTCTTCTAATACCACCCATTTACAAGAGATTTCGGTGGAAAATAATATTCCTTCCTATCATATTGATAGTGTTGAACGGATTCTCAGTCGCGATCGCTTGGAGCATAAGCCTTTGGACGCGGAGATATCCATTGCTAAAAATTGGCTTCCTGAAGGCGAGATAACCATCGGGGTTACCTCTGGGGCTTCTACTCCTGATAAGGTAGTGGCGGATGTGATCGAAAAATTGTTTGAATTAAAAGCAACCGCAATCGTCTAAAATTTAATTTTACTGTGATGGTAACCGGTTGGTACTCGTTACTCATTACTTATTACTTATTACTCGTTACTCGTTACTCGTTACTCGTTACTCCTTTGAGATCGTTAATGAAACTAAAGTTAAGGATTATTTTCTTTGCGGGGGCATTGGTCGTAACTTTATTAAGCGCCAAACTTATTTCTAATCCTGATTCTCTTGTAAGCTGGTATATCGGAACAACTAAAAGCGAACTTTGGGCAATTAGCCATAAGTGGAAAAATTCTACTCCAGGGTTAGATCCTAATACTTCATCGGAATCGAACTTGGCGGATGTTGTAAGTTCTTCCTTAACCACTACTGATATTGCCCAAAACTGGAGTAATCAAACACTACCAGATAACTTTCCTCTGGGATGGTATGACAGTGTTGATAATTTGGATACTCCTGCTCAAATAGCTAACCAGGGCATCAATATTGTTATGCCCTACACAGGTAAGAGTAGTATTAAAGAGGTAAGAGCCTACCTGGATCGAGCCGCAGCGGCAGGGATCAAGGTTATGGTAGAAATACCCCGAGACGAGGTCAGACGAGATCATCGCTGGCTAATTACGCAGTTTGTCAAAAACTTAAAAACTCATCCTGCTGTTTTTGGCTGGTATTTATACGATGAACCAGAATTTATCAAGCTATCTCCACGACTTTTAGAGCGAGTATATCGAGCCATAAAAACGGAAGATCCGCGTCATACTGTAGCCATGGCTTTTGGTAAACTGATCCACGTCAGAAGATATCTTAAAGCGTTAGATGCGGTAATCTATTTCAAATATCCCTGTTATTATGACTCTCCAAAATTTTGCAATTTGCAGGATGGTATATTCCGTAAGTTAGCCGAATCAGCCGCCTTTATTGCCAGAGATCAAAGTCATTTTTGGATGGTGCTTCAAGGTTATGGCGAAGATAAATATGGTAGACCAACTAAGTTTAATCGCCGACTACCTTCTCTGGAAGAAGAAAGATATATGGTATATAGTGCAATTCTTGCCCAAGTTGATGGCTTATTTTTTTGGACGCACTATTTATCTCAACCCCAGTGGATTGATGCGGTGTTAACCCCCATTGTTAGGGAATTAAAAACTTGTTTATCTACCATTAGCAATAGTCGCCAACAGTATCCATTAAGGACTGATAACCCAGAGATTCAAGCCCGTCTTTACCAGAATTCTATCACTCAGGATTTACTATTAATTGCAATTAATCACGGTAGTCATCAGTTAAAAACAGCGATCGCAATCAAAGAAAACATCAAGGTTAATGGGGCAAAAGTTTTGCAGACTAATTTTTCTATTGATATTGATCAAGGAATATTGACTGATACTTTTGAACCTTATGCCGTACATGTTTATCAACTAAAGTAACTCTATAATTTGTTTAATAGACTCAATGGCTAATCAAAAGTTTTCCGATTTATTAGCAGAACAGATTCCCTCAGATAGCAGTCAGCAAATAACCTCTGAGTATTATATTCCCTATGTTTTAAAAGTAGCTAATGAATCAAAAATCAAAGTTTTGGATTTGGGTTGTGGGGAAGGTAATTCGGAAGCAAAATTTAATGATCAAGGTCAAAATATTGAATGGTTTGGGTTAGATATTGATGAATCTCCAGAGGTTAATTCTAGAACCAAAGTAGAGGGCAATTTTTATACTTTTGATGGTATTAATATTCCTTTTGCCGATAACTACTTTGATGTGATTTATTCTAATCAGGTTTTTGAGCATGTCAGGTATCCTGAAGCATTACTCAAAGAAATCAATCGAGTTTTGAAACCAGGAGCTTATTTTATCGGTTCTGTCTCTTATTTAGAACCTTATCATTCTTTTAGTTTTTGGAACTATACTCCCTACGGATTTAAAGAGATATCCCTCCAAGCTGGACTGGAAGTAAGAGAAATCAGACCAAGTATTGATGCTTTAACTTTAATTATCAGAAGAGCTTTGGGTACGCCGAAGTTTTTTTCGCGCTGGTGGAAAAAAGAATCCCCGTTAAATTCACTAATTAGCTTAGTTGGTAAAATTACTAACAAGAATTCCGCTACTATAAACTCGATTAAATTAATGTTTTGTGGTCAGTTTTGCTTTCTAATTCGTAAAAAAACTGTAAGTTAAACGGCGAAGTCACTGTTAGAAACTAAATTAGAAAACCAAATTAGAAAACCAATTGGTTGCCTCTATTAAAGCCTGATCTAGATCTGACTGGGGTAAACCTAAATCATGCACTGCTTTGCTGGCATCGTAAAACATTTTTTGTTGTGACATTCTCACTCCGTCTATAGCAACGGTAGGAGGTTTGCCTACTTTAACTAAGACATTTTCTTCTACCCAGGCAACAGTATAAGGAATCCAATAAGGAATAGTGTATTTAGGTGCAGGTAAGCCTGTAATTGTGGCTAGTTTTCCTAGTAATTGCTT
The DNA here is from genome assembly GCA_938015355.1 of uncultured Pleurocapsa sp. Taxonomy (GTDB): domain Bacteria; phylum Cyanobacteriota; class Cyanobacteriia; order Cyanobacteriales; family Xenococcaceae; genus Waterburya. Next base: position 2,518 of record CALLPS010000114.1, on the reverse strand, counting down.
AAAAGTAAGGTTCTGATTTCCTAAGATATAGCGATCGCCTGTTTGCCCTTTTTCTAAAGCTAATATATGTCCCCAGGCAACATCTTTCACATTAATTAAGTTTAATCCCGTATCAACATAAAACGGCATCTTACGTTGCAGGAAACGGACAATAATCTCCCCTGTGGGAGTCGGTTTGCGATCGAATGCACCTATCGGGGTGCTAGGATTAACAATAACAATGTCTTGTCCTTGCTGTACTGCCTTGATCGCTTCTTGTTCAGCATAGTATTTAGACTTTTTATAATCACCTATCAATTTATCGACAGGGCTTTGATAAGTCTCATCGGCAATACCATTTTGCTTAACTCCGATGGCTGCAACCGAACTAGTATATACAGTGCGTTCAATCCCTGCTTCCTGGGCGCATTTTAAAATATTTCGTGTCCCTAAAACATTGTTACGGTAAAGCAATTCTCGATCAGCTTGCCATAAAGAATATTGTGCTGCGACATGAAATAATACCTGACAACCAGACATTTGCTGTGATAACTCGCCACTGTTTAAATCTCCTGTAACAATTTCCAGATCCAGAGACTTAAGATTATCCAGGGAACTACTATTACGTACTAAAGCCCGAACTTCATAACCCTGTTGCAATAGTAATCTAACTAAGTTAGCCCCAACAAAACCCGTCCCACCAGTTACAAATGCTTTCATTTAGATATATTGGTTTTTAAGAATTAACTGTAGTCTAGTTTCTCAAAGCTTATTCATGGGGATTTTGTTAATAGCGATCGCTAAGTGATTGATTCAACTAAAAGGCTTAGAGCTTAGAGCTTTTTTGATAAAAAACAACAGTGAAATTGACTTAATAATTAAGAATAAAATAGCCAAAATTGGTGAAATTATTCAATAATTACCTTTATATAAGAATCATATTTAATCTAACAACCATATTTACTCAACTTCTACTGTTTTGTAAAGAATATCCAATTTTGACTCCGTTTTTATTATAAATAGTTAAATTAGTTTTGCATGAATCTTCACATATCAATATCTTTGATTGAAGTAATATTATAGTATTAAAAAAATTATTAAGATCGGCATTTATAAAGTTTAGAGAAAGTTGATCTCAACCAAAAAAAGTATTGAATTTTCGTACCATTCTAGTATGAGTGAAACAAAATTTAAAAATAACAAGTTCCTACTTCCAACCGACGAGATTAAAAACTTTGATGGAAGAAACTATCAAGGTTTAGAGATAGAATTGAAGCTTGGAGGTATAAATGGTTCAAATCATCAGTATATACAAACAAAGAAAACTCATAACTTTCCTTACGAGTTTGGAGGCAGAATTAATAAAATATTAGAAGAGCCAGAAGCGATAGTGACTAGGAAAATCAACCGTATTGGATTAATTGAAAGTTGTAACTGGTGGCAGCGAAAACGTCCTCTTTATAATTCATACCAAGAATACTTCAATCAAGATAAAAAAAGGCAGTTAATCACATCATGGCGCAAAGTTTTTGCTAACCATAAAATTATCAAATCTAGTTTAGTCTCCAAGCTATTAGGTTTGAAAACTAGCATGAATGCTCAGGTACTTTTAGAGTTTGCAGATTTTAAACTGGAAACCCTTTTTGAACATAATTTTCATTATCCAGAAGAGTGGTTGTCAGAGTTCTTTTGCCAATTCGAGTTTAGAGATGACTGCTACACTTCTGCGGAAAAAACGATCTGCAACTTGAAACCAGAGAAGTTTTCCACCACTACAGTGGCTATTTTAACTATTGCTAAATCTCTAGAAAATGCACATAAGCTAAGAAAAATATCTGGTGCTTTGGCAAAATCTCCTCTGATTGTCCACGGAGAAAAATTACTAATGGGAGTGCGATATGAAGACTATCCAGCCGTTATTTTTAATATTTATGAATTAGGCGGAGCGGTATCTAAAGACTAATCCTATTTTATATTTTTGTTATTTTATCGAGTCTCTCATTACTCATTACTCATTACTTAATACTTAATTTTTTAAGTAACCTATCCGAAACGGATTTAGTATTAGGTCATGTTTTGTGGACAGTAACCCAAGCGATCGACAATCTGATCACGAAAGATTTCAATTTCTTCGGTTTCTGGTTGACCATGAGCGACTATTACTACCTGATAACGATTCATGACCACAGTGGGAGATTCTCCCCCCTCTAAGCTTGCCAAGGCATGAATTATGGTGGCTGATGGCTGTGAGGAAACTCCCATTTCCGACAGAAAAGCCTGGAGATTGTTTTCTAAGTAATTGGAGGTTGAATTTTTCAGGCAAATTTTAACCAACCAGCGATCTATTAAATTAATAACGACTACGGATTCTAAATGTGATTGATATTTATTACGTAAATGCTGAATAACCCGAAGGGTAAAGCTAGCATTAGAAAAAGAGTAGATGCATTCTTTATTGGTTTTCATCGTTCTCAGCTATGATACTTCTCGCTAATTAAAAACTTCGTCTAACTTTTTTATCATTCAGTAATCCATATTA
>CALLPS010000113.1 GCA_938015355.1 uncultured Pleurocapsa sp. | reverse complement strand
AACGAGTGTCGAAATTCATGCGCTACAGGGTGAAAGAGCCATGGCTAAGGATAATAAAAGCTTGGGTAAATTTTTACTCACAGGAATCCCCGTCGCCCCTAGAGGAATGCCCCAAATTGAAGTGGCATTTGAAATTGATGTTAACGGCATTTTGCAGGTTTCCGCCCAAGATAAGGGCACAGGTAAACAGCAAAGTATTACAATTAGCAATACAGGGGGATTAAGCTCTAGCGAAGTTGAAAAAATGCGCCAAGAGGCCGATAATTATGCGGAGCAAGACCGCCGCAACATTGAAGTAGTCAATCTGAAGAATCAGGCTGAGAATTTGATCTACAATTATGATTCAACACTTAGCGAACAAGGGGACTTAATTCGAGATGAGTATAAAACTAAAATTGCTAGAATTAAAGAAGAATTCAACATAGCTTGTAATAGTCCTCATACTACTGTGAAGGAGATCGGCGATATCTTAGATAATCTGCGTCAAACTCTACTAGAGATTGGGACAGACGTTTATCAACAAAAGAATGCTGAAACAAGCGATGCTTTTATATTTGATGATGACTTTACCGATGCTAAAACTGAGATGGACTTAGGGGCAGATAATGGGGTTAAAGCCGTTGTCAGTGTATCTAATAACGCTAATATCGAAAGTGGTGTTGATCTCGGTCTAGATGACGAAGATATATCTTTTGATGACTATGAATCAGTAGATTGAGACGATCATAATACATAAGAATTTAGCTCCTCGAGTTTAATCAATCGAGGAAGAATTAACTCTTAGTAGTAACCGTACTATATTTAATGGTTCTGATTTTGCTAAAGTACATTCAATAAACTGTAAAAAAACAATATAAGATTTTATGGCAGGGGACTACTATCAAATCCTGGGCGTATCCCGTGATGTAGATAAAGATGAACTGAAGCGCGCTTATCGTCGTCTGGCACGCCAGTATCATCCCGATGTCAACAAGGAATCAGGAGCCGAGGAAAAGTTTAAAGAAATAAATCGCGCTTACGAAGTGCTTTCTGAGCCAGAAACTCGTAGTAAATATGATCGCTTTGGCGAGGCTGGCGTAGGAGGTGCTGCGGGGGGATCTGGTTTTGAATATAGCGACATGGGCGGTTTTGCCGACATCTTTGAAACTATTTTTAGTGGATTTGGTGGAGGGGTTGGTACTAGCCAAGGTCAATCTCGCCGTCGTAATGGACCTGCCAGAGGGGATGATTTACGCTTAGATCTAAAGCTAGATTTCCGTGATGCCGTTTTTGGTGGGGAAAAACAAATTAAGATTCCTCATTTAGAATCTTGCAAGACTTGTAATAGTACTGGAGCTAAACCAGGCACAGGAGTTAAAACTTGTGGAACTTGTAGCGGTAGTGGTCAAGTACGACGTGCCACCCGCACTCCTTTTGGTAGTTTTGCGCAAGTTTCAGCTTGTACTACCTGCAATGGTACGGGACAAGTTATTGAAGAAAAATGTGGTACCTGTCATGGTGCAGGTCGCCAGCAAGAGACTAAAAAGCTGAAGATTACTATTCCCCCTGGGGTGGACAATGGTACTCGGCTGAGAGTTTCTGGAGAAGGTGATGCGGGAGTTCGTAACGGTACGCCAGGAGATTTATATGTTTATTTATTTGTTGAGTCTGATCAAGAATTTACGAGAGAAGGCATCAATATCAGATCGGAAATTACAGTTAGCTATCTTCAGGCTATTTTAGGCTGTAATTTACAGGTGAATACTGTTGATGGTCAGGAGGAGCTAATAATTCCAGCGGGGACTCAACCAAATACCGTGCTTACCTTAGAAAACAAGGGCGTACCCAAGTTAGGTAATCCTGTCAGTCGAGGTAATCATTTGATTACTGTTAAGGTAAATATTCCTACTAAAGTCAATTCTGAAGAGAGAGAGCTACTAGAGAAGCTGGCAACGGTCAGGGGGGAAGCAATTGGGAAAGGTAGTAAAGAAGGATTTTTGGGAGGTTTGTTTCAGAAATGAACCCGATTATTCCTTCAGGAGGTACGGATAATGCTACCTCTGACCGTGCAGATGCTCACCTCGATTTGCGCGGTACTCCTTGCCCAATTAATTTTGTTCGAACTAAGTTACGTCTTGAACAAATGTCACCAGGCTCGATCTTGGAAGTTTGGTTAGATCCTGGCGAACCGATAGAACAAGTGCCTGATAGCTTAAAAATGGAGGGGTATATATTAGAAGCCTTGGATGAGCATCAGGACTTTTATTCTTTATTAGTTCGTCGTCCCGTGAAATCGTGAGTGATGGAGAGTCTATAGGTAAATCAATTAGCGATCGCCCTTTATTCCCAGACTCTGATTTTCCAATTTGGGGAACGGTGGTGGCAGTTCAAGCCAACTTTTATCGGGTTAAGTTAGAAAGTAACCGAGAAACTCAATTTTTACCTCAATTTTTGCTATGTACTCGCCGTACTAGACTCAAGAAAATTGGGCAGAAGGTAATGGTCGGCGATCGCGTTTTGGTGGTCGAACCTGATTGGCAGGATGCCAGAGGTGCAATAGGAGAAGTGTCCCCCCGCAGCACTGAACTCCAACGTCCTCCTGTAGCAAATGGCACGCATATTTTATTGGTCTTTGCTCTGGGGGAGCCGACTCTAGACCCCTGGCAACTTAGTCGCTTTTTAGTGAAAGCAGAATCTACAGACCTTCAACTTTGTTTATGTTTTAACAAGTCTGATTTAATTACGGCTTTAGAACGACAGCAATGGCAGCAGCGTTTAGTCAATTGGGGATATGAAGCTAACTATATTAGCGTAAAACAGCACCAAGGTATTGAAGAGTTGCTATTATCACGTCTGCGAGGAAAAATCACTGTGGTTGCTGGCCCCAGTGGAGTTGGTAAATCCAGTCTAATTGATGCTCTAGTTCCCTCTGTTAATCTTCGAGTGGGGAAAGTTTCGGGTAAATTACAACGAGGTCGCCACACTACCCGTCATGTCGAGTTATTTGAGCTTCCTGGAGGTGGTTTGTTAGCAGATAGTCCTGGGTTCAATCAACCTGATTTGGACTGTCTACCGAGCAATCTGGCATGGTATTTTCCTGAAGCCAGAGTAAGATTACAGCAGGGAAATTGTCAATTTAGTGATTGTCTACATCGTGATGAGCCAGGCTGCAATGTTCGCGGAGACTGGGAGAGGTATGAGTACTATCTTGATTTTTTAGATAAAGCGATCGCCTATCAAGCAGCTCGGCAACAACAGCCTGATCAGGAATCTAGCTTAAAATTGAAGGTCAAGGGAGCAGGAAAAAATCAATATGAACCAAAGTTACAGACGAAGAAATATCGTCGTACCTCTCGCAAAGTTAGACAGCAAAATCTTCAAGATATTTACCAAACACAGCTAGAAGAAGAAATTGAAGATCAGTTGTAATCCTAGGAAAATCTTAAATCTTATGAGGCATAATCAAGAACTCTAACCAAGGTTACATCGCTATTGAGATAGGATTTCTTGACGGTAAAGCGATCGCTACCCACTTGAGCAACTTCCAGATCCTGCGCCAAGTTTAAAAATTCTTCTACCGCAGCTAAATCACAGCTTTCTTGGTTGGAGGCGCTAGTACGATAGTGAGTCGGTATCACCATCTTGGGATTAAGTACCTTGGTTGCTTGAAGTGCTTCTTGAGGATTATAAGCTTTCATTCCTCCCCCTACGGGAGCAAGGAGTATATCTGAACCACTCAACAGAATTTTCTCTTCTGTTTCTAAGGGAGCCGCCGCACCACCTAGGTGGAGAATATCAACTCCGCCCTGTATCCAACGCCAAGCAATATTGTTACCAAATCGTCTGCCGCCTTCTCGATCATGAGGCAGAGAAAACCCTTGAAATCGGAAGTCTTTAAACTGATGAGTGCCTCTTTGGGTAATTATTTCAGGATTACCCTTGACGGATTCAACTGCTCCCTCATCTAATAGAAAACTACTAGCCAATACTACGTCTGGTTGGATATCAGGTAAAGTGTAGCCAGCAGTGCAACCAATAGATTCATAGGGATTAACTAATACCTTGAAACCATTACTGGTAAACAGAAAACAAGTATGCCCCAAATATTGGATGGTAACTCCCGTATCGCTGTCTTGGGCGAAGGTAGATTGACGAGGCATTATCCTCGTTGCGATCGCCGTTGTTAAACCGATGCCACCTAAGCGGATCAATTGTCGCCGTTTCATATTTATTTACTACCTAAAGACTGCAAAAAATTACGTAATAATGACTTGCCATTATCTGTCAGAATACTCTCAGGATGAAATTGCACCCCCTGGATATGGTGATAGTCGCGGTGACGCACTCCCATAATTGTTCCGTCTTCTACCCAAGCTGTGATTTCTAAAGTATCGGGAATAGTCTGAGGCTCGATGACTAAACTATGATAACGAGTGGCGGTAAAAGGAGAATCTAATCCTGCAAATACTCCTAAGTTTTCGTGGTGTACAGGAGAAGTTTTGCCATGCATAAGTACTGGTGCCGATACGATTTCCCCGCCAAAAACCTGACCGATACTTTGATGACCGAGACAAACTCCTAAAATAGGAACTTGAGCCCCCAGTTGTTCAATTAAATTCAATGAAATACCCGCATCTTCAGGACGACCAGGGCCAGGGGAGATTAGGATGCCGTCGGGCTGTAACTGATTAATAGTTTTTATGTCTATGGAATCATTGCGATAAACACGAATGTCCGAGGCGACTGGTAATTCCTCTGCTAACTCTCCCAAGTACTGTACCAAGTTGTAGGTAAAACTGTCGTAGTTATCAATAACTATAATCAAGCTAGATCTCCATTACATCATCTGCATCATAAGCTGTAATAACGGGGGGAGCAAGATAAACGCTGCTACCATTAACGCTGCGATCGCACTTACTAAAACAGCCCCCGCTGCGCAGTCTTTAGCTATTTTAGCTAGCTCATGATAACTTTGCTTGACGGTTAAGTCTACCACTGACTCAATTGCCGTATTAATTAGTTCCAAAACCATAACAATAGCGCAGGTCATTGTAATGACTGCCATTTCTATTGCCTCAATCCCTAAAAAAGCACCTAAGCTGACTGCAAAGATGCCAATAAAAGTATGAATCCGAAAATTTCTTTGAGTAGCAAAGGCATAACATACCCCTGCCCAAGCGTACTTAAAACTTAAAAATAAATTTGGTGCTACCTGCCAAGCCAAGTTGCGAATAATTTTCTGGTTAGCGCTGGATGATTCCTTAGCCGCAGGAGCAATAGTCGAAGATTCCATATTTAAATTTATTAAAAACAATGTCGGATTTGCTTTTTGATTTGATTCAATCATAGAGACAGATTCAATGATAATCCGTATATGTACCTAATTTATAATGTAATAATAACCCAATAATTACCAAACAGAATGTTCAAATAAGACAATATCAAAATCGCCTATCAATGAAAGTTACTTTTAAGAAGTTAACAGTTTAATTAGCTCGGATTGTTTACCTAGCATCTGTTGTAAGCTAACATCATCAGGATGATCCCAACCCAAAAGATGTAGTAAACCATGGCTAGATAACCAGGCTAATTCGATGATTAGGGAGTGCTTTTGTTCTCTTGCTTGTCTCAAGGCAGTATCCAGAGAAATAATAATATCTCCTAGGCACTGAGGTTCTGTAATATCTTGGGGGAGCAGAATATCTGCTTCGGTAGCAGCAAATGCTAAAACGTCAGTAGATTGATCGATCAAGCGATATTGATGGTTAAGGGATTGAATTTGGCGATCGCTAGTTAGTCTCAGACTAAGTTCGCAATTTTTTAACTCATAATCTTTGCCTAATTCGGTAGTTAGACTAAGGGAGTTTAACCAAGTTTGTATCCAATTCACCCAGGGGATCGATTCAACTAATTTTAAGTTGTCTTGACCTAGATTCCCTTGATAAGCATTCTCTACATAGATGCTGGCATTTACAGGTTGTTCAACTGTTATGTTCATGGTCATTTTTTGTTTATGGCTTGGTTAAATAAGCTAGACCAACCAGCAAACCCACTAGACCAACCGTAGTCAAGAAAAAGTGCCATAGAGATTGTCTGCCCTTACGAACCATATTCCGCATTGCCAACTTAACATAACTGTCTTGTGGCTGAGGAATTTCAACAGTATCAGTCTCTGCTGCGCCATCTAAGGTGATATCAGGCTCTTCAATTCGTTGGGGAGTAGAATCTGTCATTATTAAAAGTGATTACTTCGTTAAATTATATTTCTTTTCTGCAACATTTGTTAGCAATATTTAACTTTATGATAATCCCTGCATCCAGAAAAAGCTGATAAATCCACTAGCCAAGGGCACAGTTAGATTATCGATACCTAGTTTAGAAAAGGCTTCAAAGATGGTGGCAACTACTGCCACTCCCAGGGAAATCCCCCAGATTTGCCAGCTATTTCCAACTACTGAAGCTAAAATTCCCCCCGTCACAATCAATGCTGCCATACTCATTGCTAAGGAGCCTTCCCAGCTTTTGATAATTTGTCCTACTTGATATTTGTGTTGACCAAATCGTTGACCAATTATTGCCGCCATCCCGTCGCCCCACGCCATAGTCAAAATCCCAATCACGGCATATTGGGGAGAGTCTTGCCAGAAATAGGCGGTTAATACTCCCATACTAATAGCATAGAACAGAGTGCCGAAGCTTTTGCGTTGTACGCTTTCAATGCTGGGTAAAATGGGAATTACGTAGGAGATTATGGCGATCGCTGCGGCGATGATTGCGGCACTAACAATTACTGTTCTCGATATATTTAGCCACCAGGCTAATAAAATGACGTTCCCGCTACCGATATGAACTACTTTGCGAGTTAATTCAGGATCGTCGGTAATTAGATGGCTTAAAGCCTCCGCCAACATTACTAGTAGGACTAGATAGGCAAAGACGGCAGCTAAAGGAAAAGTAAGATTAACCAGGGTGTTGTTTGAGGATAAGGAAAATAATGTTCCCAATAGGATTCTAAATTGACTCATGTGTCAGATATTTATATCAAATATTTCTAGGTGATGTATGGCAATATGAGGTTGAGTTAGAACACTCATTACTGATTACTCGTTTCTTAATTCCAGATTAATCAAACAACGCCCAACATTTTGTTAACTATTAAGGATCTTGTCTTGGTAGATGTGTGAAAATTACAGATAATCATAAAATCAAGTTCAAAATTTTAATTTAAACTGCGATCGCCCATGAATCCTGATAATCTACCAGTAGCATATATTTCTGCTTTATTAGCCATCCTAGTTTTTGCTGCTATCTATATTTTGCGAGAGGTTATTAAAACCCGTAAACAAGAAAGTACTTTCTCCCGTCTACAAAAAAAGTTAAAAAAGGAAAAAGGCACTGCTGAAGAATATTATGAATTGGGTAGTCTTTATTTAGATAAGAAGTTATTTGTTCAATCAATTACACTGTTGCAAAAAGCGTTAAAAGTAGATAAGAAATTACCCGAAGAAAACAAGGCCTTGATCCACAATGCTATGGGCTATGCTTACTTTGCTCAAGAACAGTATGATATTGCAATTAAACAGTACAAAGAGGCTTTGAAGCTCTATCCTGAATATGTCATTGCCTTCAACAATTTGGGTAATGTTTATGAGAAGAAACAAATGATTATTAAGGCAGTAGAAACTTACAAAGAAGCTCTACAATATGATCCTGAAAATAAAATAGCAACGCAACGCATTAACTCTTTAGAAAAACGTTTAGTAAGCTCGAAGTCGAAATAAGCTAAGTTCGGGTTAATAAGATTAGATTGTTAAAAAAGCTCTTAGCTTTTAGCTTTTAGCTTTTAAAACGGAATTACTAGAGTAGTTAAAATTAACAATAGTATTGCTTGTTTTCCATGATGCCAGGCTTGATCATATATTTGCGATCGTAAAATGATCATTGGCAGTTGTAAAAGAGCTTTGGAAGACAACTATCAAAGGTAGCAAAACAACTATTGCCCCCAAAGTGAGTAGAACAAAGGTTAATAATCTAGTCCAAGAAAGATTAAGAGAAGGTACAAATTTAGAACCAATCAAAAAACAGATTACTTATTTGGGAAAAAGAATTAGAAGAGGTCTATTTAAATCTGCTTCTGGTCGAGTTTATGGAGCAGATCAAAACGGTAGTTTGAATATTATCCAAAATGCAGTTGGTGATTCCTTATTTATCGGACAGCCAATAATGAGGCTTGTAGTTAGCCCAGCACGAATCAAACCGTACAAAGCTAGTAATTGTCATATTTGACTATAAAACTAGTAACTATCAATTAAACTAGCCCGAATCATTAGTTTTGATTTAAAAACTTTCATTAGTAAATATTGTTTCCTTTATATGAAAAATCCAGCTCAAACTCAAACTCAAGCTATATCTGAACAATGGTGTCTCGTCACAGTACGACAATGGAAAAGAGATACTTTTGTCAGGCATCTTCAGAACGAACTTGCACAGAAACAATTACACGAAATTATTCTCGAAATCATTGAGCCAGAAGAATCTGTGTATGAACCGTCACGCGGGTCAGGTTAATGAGGTTTTTTCGAAGGTCATGACCCGTCACGTGGTTCATGTTAATCAGGAGATGGCGCGAGTCATGACCCGTCACGCGCGTCAGGTTAACCAGGGGTTGTAGAGGTCATGACCCGTCACACGGGTTAGGTTAATCAGGAGTTTTCGCGGGCCATGACCCCGTCCCTCGAGTCAGGTTAATGAACGTTTTTAGCAGGTCATGACCTGTCACGTGGGTCAGATTAATCAGAAGTTGTCGCGAGTCACGACCCGTCACGCGGGTCAGATTAATCAGCAATTCTCGTGCTGGGCTCAAAATCTCGAAGTCGTTTTCTGATCAACCAAGACCGCGACGACAAAATTGTTTCATTG
>CALLPS010000112.1 GCA_938015355.1 uncultured Pleurocapsa sp. | reverse complement strand
GGAGGTTCTAGAATCATAATTATTGCTTACTTCTTCCAAGGGTTCTAAACTGATTAATTGAGCAATTTCTTCGGTCTGAAATCCTAAAGCCATGGGACGTTTGGCATCAGGAATAATCTGGACATCATAGAGTTCGGTAATTTTTCCTTCTAATCTTACCCAATTTACGATCGCACCTGTATTTAAATCAACTACCATCAAGCCACACCGAGGTTCTGCATCTTTAACCTGTAGTACTTCGTCCAGAGGTAAACCAGAAAAGTTTTTATCACCATGTCTGGGCTTAGATAATCCGACAATGGCATAGTTTTTCCAAAAGGCTAATCCCCTTAAATATCCAGGGCAGAAAGCCACTGCTTCAAACTTCCCTGTCTGGAAATCTACATACCCTAGTTCTCCTTTGCCAGAGTTATGCAACCATAGTTTATTCTGATACCATCGGGGGGAATGGGGCATGGTTAAGTCGGTACATATGATCTCATTAGTTGCGACATCGATAACGACACCCCCATCGATTCGGCGATCGCGCCAGCCATCAACTATATCTGAGCGACTACAAGCGGTCACATAGCCAGGTTGTCCATCTACCATTGCCATGCCGTTAAGATGACAACGATCTTCGTTAATGATGCGGGAGATGAAATCGGGTTTCCATAGAGGCTTACAACTTTTGCGATCGCTGACTGTGGCTAGGCAATTGAGTAAACTGCTGACAAAAATTATTTTTCCCTCACTATCTAATGCCAGATCGTGGATATCTAAATCGCCAGTGGTATAGCCCAGACGAGGAATATAGAGTTTATCGTAACCATTATGTAGTTGTCCTGGGGCGAGGGCATTGTCTAACTGCCATAATTGAGCTTTGCAACTAAGATAAAGTCTCTCTGGAGTAGTATATAGACCCATTGCCCGATCATAAAGACGCTGAAACCCTGAAAGTTGACCCGCAGGATTGACTCCTAAGAAAATTAACTGACCTGTCTGATAGGTAGTTACTGCCAGACTGATATTTTGCTGTGCTAACCAATCAGGAAATTGACGAGAGGAGAATATTTCTAGCATTATTTAGAATATATTTAGCAGCGATTATACTCGCAGTTTTAAGATAAAAATTAAATATTTTAGAACTTCTTACGATTCAGAAAAAATGATCGCAGTTAGAAAAATGCAGTACTGTAGTGCTAAGTAATCCCACTTTATTAAACATCAAATGGTTAGGGTGGAGATTGGGGATTGGGGATTGGGGATTGGGGATTGGGGATTGGGACAGATATTCTTTAGTATCCGAGTTTTTTGTTATACGTTTATTTAGGTGGAGCTACTTAGTAAAAAGAATGATCTCCAAAAAAAGCAGATCTTTTCCAAGCAGATCTCTTGTAAAAACGCGATCGCACTTTACTCTCTCAACAACTTCTAAGCTGTAAGTTTCATATCTTGACTAAATAATTGATGTGCAATTTTTAGTAACTTTTTACTCACAAAATGAGGAACTTTATTGCAACTACTAATGCGGGGATAATCCATTGGCCACAGCATTAAATTACTGCCATTGGGATATAATTCTTCGTATTCAGCAAAGTTATTATATTCCGTGCGGTTTTCTTTTTGTGGTAAATAACTTTCGGCGGCGGTTCCTTCAGCGACTAATAGACAATGGTTTTCTAATTCCACATGATAATAAGTGAAATAGTCTACTGGTTTAGTTTTAATAATCGAAATATCGTTAACTAAAGCTCCTGCATTAATTAATAAACCTTCAATAAATAGAGAGTGATCTGGAGAAACATAGAGATCGCGAAGCGGTAAATTATCGCCTAAAGCCCCAGCTTTGATTTGGATCGGATTGCCGCGCAGAGGGTGGACAATCTGCTCAGGATTAATGGTTTGATAACCAATCCACTTCACTGCTTCTAGCTTACCGTCAGCAGTTTGAACAAAATCGCCAATTTTTAATTCTTCGACTGCTTTGTAACCATTTTCAGTGAGAATCAAAGTTCCTGTTAGGAAACATTCAGGATTCGGTGTTGCTGAGGAAATTATATCGTCACCATCTGGAACTCTGCCCAGTGATAGACCACCAGTTTCTGTTCCAAAATCATCAGTATTGGCTTGCGTTGGCGTAAAGCCACCGAAAGTTCCTGAAATAGAATTCGTTCCTCCATCAGTAAGAATGACTTCGTTATTAATATTTAAAAATATAGGCAACCCATCAAGATAGAATGACTCAGTCAAGGTTCCTAAATCACCAAGAACGACAACATGCTCCCCAGGCTGAAGAGTAAAATTAGGAAATGTGAATGCAAATGGTGGTGATGGTACAAAGTTACTCAAAGAAATAGTCCAATCTGTGAGGTCTACAGGATTGGAACTAGTATTGAACAACTCAACAAACGGATCTGCTGTAGTACTCAGTATCCCATCTTGATTTGTATCAAAACCCGCTCCCAACGTTGGAGTAGCGAATATCTCGTTAATAACTACACCATTTATATCTTGAGCCATGATTTTCTTTCCTTTTGTTTAAATTGTCTTAAGCGCTTAACTGATTTTCTTGTCCCATTAGTTGATTAGCGATTGCGAGCAATTTTTTACTCACAAAATTTAGTAAAAAGAATAATCTCCAAAAAAAAGCAGATCTCTTACCTGTGATCGCGTTTTTATAGGCGATCGCATTTTGTTCTCTCAACAACTCTTAAGCTCGAAGTTTTATATCTTGAACAAACAATTGATGTGCGATTTTTAGTAACTTTTTATTCACAAAATGAGGAACTTTATTGCAACTACTAATGCGAGGATAATCCATAGGCCACAACATTAAATTGCTGCCGTTGGGATATAACTCCTGGTATTGACTACAGTTATCGTAGTGTTCACGTTCTTCTTTCTGTGGTAAATAACTTTCTGCCGCAGTACCCTCTGCAACTAATAAAGCATGGTTGGCTAACTCTACATGATAATAAGTGAAAGTTTCAGTCGGTTCAGTTTTAATAATCGAAATATCGTTAACTAAAGCTCCCGCATTAATTAATAAACCATCGATAAACAAAGAATGATCAGGAGAAACATATAGATCTTGATGAGGAAGATTATTACCTAAAGCCCCAGCTTTAACTAATATGGGATAACTCTTTAGGGCATTTTTAATCCGATTTGGATCAACAGTTTGACGACCAATCCATTTAATAGTTTCCAATTTACCATCGGCAGTTTTTACCCTTTCTCCTATGTTCAATTCTTCGACAGGAATTTCGCCGCGATCAGTGAGAATATGAGTCCCGGTCAGAAAACATTCAGTAGTAATATCGAAACTAAATGTTTCCGTGGAACCTGCTCCACCTGGAAAAGATGTTGCTGGAATTGCAACGTTAATCGTACTAGGACTAACTCCACCAGCACCATTATTAGTAAAAGTAGGTACAATTCCTGACCCATCACTTGCAGTCACACCCGTAATAAATCCATTCGGATCACCGACCCAATCCAAGTCAGATAATGTATAAGTAAGTGAACCGAAACTAGCCCCATCAGAGCTTGTATAGGAAACTAGAAAGGAATCATCATCAACATCAATTGCAATGATATCCCCATCAACAAAGGTAAAACTAGCCTCCTCTCCAGGGCCCACTGGAACACCTGTGAGATCAAATATAGGAATAGGGGTAGATGAAATATTAATTGAATCGCCTATCAAACTCATGACTTATTTCTCCTTAATTTAATTTTTATATTTACCCTTAACTGCTTCCAAATTTAGCCTCTCAGTTTTAATTTCATCTATATTTTTTTTGTACTATTAACTTCTCACAATATTATTTTTAGAATTTCTAATTGAGATATTATTGTAGTTTTAGTAAAAAGAATAATCTTAAAAAAAAAGCAGGTCTCTTACTTGCGATCGCGTTTTTATAGGCGATCGCATTTTGTTCTCTCAACAACTCTTAAGCTCGAAGTTTTATATCTTGAGCAAATAATTGATGTGCAATTTTCAGTAACTTTTTATTTACAAAACGAGGAACTTTATTGCAACTACTAATGCGAGGATAATTCATGGGCCACAGCATTAAATTGCTGCCGTTGGGATATAAATCTTGGTATTCAGCAAAGTTATCATATTGTTCACGGTTTTCTTTTTGTGGTAAATAACTTTCTGCGGCAGTACCTTCGGCGACTAATAAAGCATGGTTTTCCAACTCTACATGATAATAGGTGAAGGTCTCATTGGGTTCAGTTTTAATAATCGAAATATCGTTCACTAAAGCCCCAGCATTAATTAATAAACCATCGATAAACATCGCATGATCTGGAGAAACATATAGATCTTGATGAGGAAGATTATTTCCTAAAGCACCAGCTTTAATTAATACTGGATAACCCCGCAAAGGATTCTTAACCTGATGAGTTTCAATAGTTTGTTTGCCAATCCATTTAATAGTTTCGGTCTGACCCTCAGCAGTTTGAACTTGATCTCCAATCTGGAGATTTTCTACTGCCACTTCTCCTTGCTCGGTGAGAATATGAGTACCAGTAAGGAAGCATTCGATTAACACTGATACATTATTGTCATCGCGGTTAGCTGTAGCAAGATCACGACTATCCCCATCCCCATCTAAATCCCCTATGGCTACCGAACGAGGATTGTTGCCCACAGAAAAAGTCTCTTGGGTCGCAAAACTTCCGCTGCCATCTCCTAATAGTACTGATACGTTGGCATCAAGATGATTAGCAGTAACAATATCGGCGTTATTGTCCCCATCTACATCTCCTATTGCCAAAGAAAAGCTCGCTCCCGCAGCAAAAGTAGTGATAGTAGAAAACCCACCACTATTATCCCCTAGAAATACTGCAACATCACCTTGAAGTCTTCTTGATACAACAAGGTCATCAATTTCCCCGTCATTATCAAGATCTCCTACTTCTACGGAAGTTGCTTGAAGCAAGTCCTCTTCCCCTGTACCAACGGAAACACTAGTCGGAGCAGCAAAACTCCCAGAACCGTCTCCTAAAAAGATTGAGACATCTGCACTATTTTGATTAGATACCGCCAGGTCAAGATCATTATCATCGTTAAAATCTCCTACCGCGACGGAAGTTGGCCCCGAACCCGCTGCAAAAGCAGTAGGCCCAGTAAAACTACCAGATCCATCGCTTAATAGCACTTGTACATTGTTAAAGTTGACTGCTGCAATGTCATCAGTGCCATCATCGTTAAAATCTCCTACTGCTAATTTGCTAACGAAACCCACTCCGCCAAAGGTAGTTTCAGTAAAGCCACCAGAACCATCACCTAATAAAACTGATATATTAGAATCAAAATAGTTTACCACAGCAATATCATCGACATTGCCATCGCCATCTAAATCGCCTATGGCAACATCATTTGGAGCATTTCCTACCCCAAAGGTAGTTTCAGTAAAGCCACCAGAACCATCACCCAATAAAACTGATATATTGTCACTATCATAGTTGGCCGCGACAAGATCAACATTGCCATCGCCATCTAAATCGCCTATAGCAACAGCATCTGTCCCAGTTCCTGCTGCAAAAGTAGTTTCCGTAAACTCGACAAATACGCCTTGATATTCTTGTTGGAGTTCTGTGGTAAAAGCAGAATCAGCAGTAATTTCGCCGATTTGCCATTCCAGATTCCAATTGCCTTTTCCTACTTCCTTGGTCGAAGCGGCAATTGTCGCCCCTGTTAAATAGTGGAGTTGTCTTAATAATTCTGGGGCTGCTGCCACATTACAACCATAGACTAATATTTCCCTGATGCCCCATTCCAATAACTGCTGATTATATTGGGATAGATTTTCTGTGGTTAATTTTGTTTCCCCTAAGTGCAAACAACCAGGAGAACCGTGGGATATTAAATGGAGAGTTGTATAGTTCCCTTGGGCTAATAATGTCGTGATTTGAGTAATGTGATCTTGGTTTGGATCAAGTAATACTGCTTTTGTATTCGTTTTGATGCCCGATATCAGGCTTTCGGGGGCTGCTACTTGAGGATCAATAACTACTAATATGGTTGCTTCTTGAGTAGAAAGATCTTTATTGGTAATTTGTAACATTTCTAATAATAAGTCCTAAAGATAAGCAACAAAAATCTAGCACCAAATATAAATTTTGACTATATATTTTTTGTATTACCAAGATGCTTATTATTTTTATGTTGACATGTTTAGACTATTTTTAAACTCATTTTTGATTGACAAATTATATTAAAATAAGACTAATAAAAAGATAATTTAAATTGATTAAAAGATTAATTTGTCAAAAATTAGACAATTAGAGAGTAGAGAAATCAATAATTGCACCAATTTTTAAAAGTAATGAGAGACTTGATAAGATAACAAAAATATAAAATACGAGTTGAAAGAGTGTGGGAATACATAAAATGTCGTTTGCGATCGCAATGGTTCATTAATCTAGATGATGTTAAAGATCAAGTTGCTCACATCTTAAATTCCCTATCTACAGATATCATCATCTCTTTGGCTGGTTGGGAATATTTTACTACCGCTTTATCTCTCTAACTACTTTTGGGAATTGCTATTAGCATCAAAATTCAGCTTGTTTTTGGTTTTATATTTGATTTTACTTATTACTTGTTACTTATTACTTGTTACTTATTACTTATTACTTATTACTTGTTACTTATTACTTATTACTTATTACTTTAACTCTTCTTTGATAATCATTTTGTTGCCAACTTTTATTAGTTCTCTTATATGCTAAGGATAGATGTTGATTAACAATTTTTCTTAATTGAGTTTGCGTTAACACGACTATTCGCGGCCACATCTGGTAATCTGTATAGTCTAGATAAGGAATTAAACCACTACAAACTACAGAAGTTATAAGACCAGGGCCAGTTTTCAACCAAGTACTTTCATTGCAATAACGACTTAAATTATTGACAGCTTGATAGAAGGCAGTACGAATCATATGTTGACCTGGAATACAGCCCAAAAAATTGTTGCCAATACAAGCAAAATCTTCTTGGAGAATTATCAATTCAGGATTTAGCTCAACTAAAGTATTAAGGGATTGACGACATAAATCGTCGGCATCTGCATAAAAACCCCCCATTTTATTGAGATATGCCAGCCTGAAAAAATCTGCTTGAGTCGCTGGTTGATCACAATTATTAAATGCCTTGATAACTTTTGGCTCGTAATGTTCTTCTAAAAAGGCAATGGCGGTATTGAGAGAGAAACGAATATATTCATATTCAGGATTAAGTTTGCTCCAGCTTTGGCAAATCCTGGCTACTTCTGGGGGAACTTGTGGTTGATCCCAAAACTGTATAATTCTCTTGGGAATGTTAGGCAAACCAGTAGAATTTGTAGATAAGGTTTGTTGAAGTTGGTCAAAAATACCTTGACCCCTTAATTCTCTCGCTAAATAAAGAGCTGTTCCTAAATAATTGGGTGCTTGAGCCAGCAGACTTCCTAATGCAAGTATCTTTTCCGCTCCTGTTTCTTGTTGTGCAGCTTGAAGCTTTGCCATCATCGGTGGATTAATCCGTAGTTCATTAATAACCATGGCTATATGACTTTTCAGGGGGATAGGAGATTTTCCTACAGGGACTTTGAGTTTAAGTTCTTCTGTCGCAATTTTTAATTCCTGGCGAGCTTCGTCTATTCTCCCTGTTAACATTAATATTTTTGCCAGTCGATTTCTTTCTCTTGTTGCTACTGCCGTTATGGAAATAGCTTGTTTAAGGTATTTTTCTGCCTGAGCATAGTTATATAAACAAAGGTAGATATCCGCTCGAAGATTTTGAGTTTTTCTAATCCAGTCTTGATTATCAGTAGAAATTTTATCTATAGTATCCAGGGCAGCATGATAATCTCCCTGTTGCATTTGTAGACGACAAAGTTGCCATAGTAGTTGAATGTTATTAGGGACTTGTTTTAGCTCTTTCTCTAAAAGTTGATGGCTTAAGTCAAGATTTCCCAAACGTATTTGGAGTTGTATTAATTTAATCGTAATTGGCAAAGAATTGGGTATTTTAACTTGAGCTTCATCTAGTAATTTGATGGCTGAATCTGTTTCTCCTAGAAGAAACATTAAATTTGCCAAAGAGCAATATCCCTGAGGATGATGGGGATATTCTTGGCAGGCTTTTTGATACCATTTAAAGGCTATTTCCCAATTTTCCAGGGCTTGATGGAATGAACCTAGTTGTAAGAAAGTTTTGATATTTGCTCCTAACAATTGATCGGTTTCTTCCAGTAGACAAATGGCTGTTTCGATTTGACCTAATTGACTATAGGTTTTAGCTAATTGAATACGAGATTCAAGATGGTTAGGTTCAGTAGATAAGATAGATTCATATAAATTTGCGGCGGCGGTTAAGTTGGGTTTTTTCTGCAAAATACTGCCTTTAATCATCTGGGCACGAAGATTTTGAGGAAATTGCTGAATAGTTAGGTCAATATATTTAATGGCTTCATCTAAACGACCTAAGTTTCTTAATTCTTCAATTAATAAGAGTTTAGCTTGTAAATTTTGGACTGGACTGATCGCTTTTTCTTGAGCTAAATTAAACCAGGTTAATGCTTTTTCTCCTAGACTCAATTGTCTTGATAAACGACCGTAACAAATTAAAATACGAAATTCATCAGGATATTTTTGATATAATATTTTAAGGTTATTCTTAGCTTCATCGAAACGACCCAATTTAACTAAAATATCGATCTTTTTAAGATGAGGTTCAATTTTTTGGGGAGCAAGAGCGATCGCTTTATGAATATAGTCAAGAGCTAAATCTAATTTCAGTCGTGTCTGCTCTAGTTGAACAATCTCCAGCAAAATCTTAAAATTATGGGGATGATATTCTAAAGCTAGATATAATCGTTTTGCTGCTGCGTCTAGATCACCAGCATATTTTAATTCTTTGGCAACATTAAGATTAGCTTTTAAATGCTGCGGATTAATTGCTAAAGCTTTTTGAAATGATTGTAATGCTCCTCTTCTGTTTTTTTGTTTACGATAAATTTCGCCTAATCTAATAACAGCCCTAATATTTTCAGGATTTATTGCTAATAATTCTGCAATATTTTTATGGCATTCTAAAAATTGATTAAAGTAAAGTTGTTCCGTAGCTAATTGCAACTTGACTTTTTGATTCTTAGGAGCAAGTTTTTCTGCTACTTGAAAAGCATTTAAAGCTGATTTGCGATCGCCTGATTTCCGATATCTCAAACCTAATTCTAGCCATCCAGAGATCAAGTTAGGATACTCTGCTAAAAGTTGCTTAACTTGACTGATAGCTTCACTGAAGTCATCTATTTTTTTTAGATCTGATAAACGTTCTGAGGCTATATTATTTTGAGACTTGCTCATACAACGATTTAGTATTTTTGGGGTTTTCTCTAAAGCAGAGAAATATAGCACTAAATATTGAATTCAAGTAGATTATCGTTATATTACTTGAGCTAGATTATGAAAAAAGTATTAGCTGCGATCGCAAAGTTATTTTTTTGTTAGCTATTAACTATTAGATTATAATTAATTCTTTTTCCAGAAGTCATCAAAATCTCGCATTTTTTGGTCAATTTCACTAGAGTTAAAATCAATTTCACCAGAATTCAAGTCAGTTTTACTATTAGTTAAATTTAAGTTCAACAGTGAATTTGCCTCTAAACTTGGTGGTGTTGCTAATAGCTCAATGTCTTTGGTAAATGTCTGATGCATCTGGTCAGCGATGGAATTACTCTCTTCAGAAATCCCCTTAGACCGTGATTTTGACTGATTAAATCGCAAAAAAGTACTTAAAAGACCGCCAACAATACCAACAGGACTAATATCATTTGTCAGAGCACTGGTAATCAAACTCCCTGCCCCACCGATAAGAACTGCATCACTAAAAGAGTCCTGACGAGAGCGGAGGGATTCAAGATCTTCTCCATTCTCAGCTAAAAACTCATAATTCTGATTGTAATTGTTTACGTATTTAATGGCATTTGCCTTGAGTAGCTGAAGACGTGGTGGTGTCGATTCATATTCGTCTAGCAGAATTGCTAGTTCTTGATAATATTCGTATGCCAGTTGATAATCTTCTGACTGGAGGGCAATAAAGCCCAAAGTATTGAGAATATAGGGATCTTCGGGATAAGTTGCGATCGCTTTTTCCCCAATCTTTCTTAGAGTTTCTCGATTTTTCTCACTTTCTGCTTCTGCTTGCTCTATTTGCTCATCGTCTAGCTCCTCATCTGCTGTTACTGGTTGGGGAGGTGGATTCCCAAAAGGACAAACACTAGGGCTTAAATCTGTCTCTCGCTGAAAAACAAAGGGCTTGGTGCAGTAAAGAGCGATTAAACGATTATTGTAGATAACTGCTGATTCTGGCTCTTTGGTTTCTGATAAAGCAAATACATCTTCCCACTGACCTTTATTAGTATAAAGATAGCTTTTAAATTCATCGGTTAAGGGATTAT
>CALLPS010000111.1 GCA_938015355.1 uncultured Pleurocapsa sp. | reverse complement strand
GTAATAGATAAATAGTCAGGAATCGAATTACCTGACACTAAAACACGATAAACTTTAGTAAGCTGGTTGTTCTCTGTTTGAAAAGTACTATCCCGTATCTGTTGAGTAAGGTGAGATTTAGCAAGTTGCGATCGCGCTAATAATAATAATCCCGATGTTCCTCTTCCTAAACGATGGATCGGCACTGGTGTATCTTGGGGATAATGTTTTTTTAATTGACTAAGCAGTGTATGTTCTAAAAAACCACCTCCTGGCAGTACAGGTAAACCTGAAGGCTTATTAATGAGCAACAAGTCTCGATCTTGGTAAATAACATCAAATTTCAAAGGAACTTCTGGTTCAACCCACGGCTTACGGAAATAGGCAAGTTTATCTTTAATTTTGAGAATAGTTGTCGGAGTAGCAGACTTTCCATTTAACAATATTTGACCAGAGACAATTCTTGCTTGCCATTCTTGCTGACTGGAATGGCGATATTTTTGGCTGTAATAGTTTAAAATTGTTTGACCCGCATCAATAGCCGTAATTTGCTCGCGATAAGTCCAGCCTTGATTCATACTAAATTCTTTTCCCATAGAATTTACTGTGAGATGATGTTTATCTTTGCAGTCAAATTATTTTAGTAATTTACTAACACCCATGGAATGTGCAATTATCAGCCGTGCAGGACAAGTATTAGCGAGAGGTAAATTAAAACTCAAAGATGAAGATGGTAAAACTCGGCTCAATTTGGAAACTAGGGGTGGCAAACTAATTGAAGGAGGTTTTGTCAGTGAAGATGGGGACTTAGGCGCAGCTAGCGAGGTCTTGTTTGATAATTGCTTTGCCACTTGGAGAATGACAGGATTAACTCTAACTGTCACCATTAGTTCCTAAAAATTTCTTAATTTTCCTAAAAGCTAAAAGCTAAAAACCAGTAAACTAGAACGAAGCTAATTCACATTAAGATTATGCCTGCTGCTACTCCCTTATCTACGCGATCGCTATCTCTAGATTATCAGAGTCTTGGTCAGATGTTAGTCACCAAAGATAATATTTTAATTATCCAAGATCTTGACGGTGTATGTATGGGTTTAGTTAAAGATCCTTTGACTAGGGTGATGGAAGCTAGATATATCGAAGCGGTTAAGACTTTAGGAAAACATTTTTTTGTCTTGACTAATGGGGAACATATCGGTCAGCGTGGAGTTAACGGTATTGTTGAACGCACGGTAGGTAATCGGGAGGCAAAAGAACAAGGGTTATACTTACCAGGTTTAGCTGGAGGTGGGGTGCAATGGCAAGATTGCTATGGTAATGTCTCCCATCCTGGAGTGAATTCAGCAGAAATGGCATTTTTAGAGGCAATACCACTTAAACTTAGAGATTTCTTGCGGCAATTAGGTCAGTTGCCAAAATATGGCTTAACTCAGATTCAGCTAGAAAAATGTATCAACGCAACAGTCTTAGATAATAAAGTTTCTCCCACAGCAAATTTAAACGTTTTTCATGAAGCATTAATTGATCAACCTGGACTATATGCCGATTTGCAACTGGAAATAAAAGCCTTTACAGATCGCCTATTACAAGAAGCCCGACAACAGGGTTTATCAGATTCCTTTTTTGTACATTATGCTCCCAATTTAGGTAGAGATGAACAAGGACGGGAAATTATGCAACCATCTCAGGGTCAAGATTCAGGGACAACAGACTTTCAGTTTATGTTACAGGGTGCAGTCAAAGAAGCAGGAGTGCTGGCGATTCTCAATCACTATTACTATCTACAAACAGAAGAATATCCTCTAGGAAAGGACTTCAACGTTAGAAAAGCCCCCAGTAAACAACAGGATTTATTACAACTGGTCAAAGACAAATTCGCTCCCGCCATTATGCCGACTATTCTCGGAGTAGGAGATACAGTAACGAGTAAGGCAGTAAAACACAATGGTCAGATCGAATTCAAACGAGGAGGGAGCGATCGCGGATTTTTAGAACTTGTACAAAATATAGGTCAGGAATTTAATACTGATAATGCGATCGCTTATGTTGATAGTAGCGGTGGAGAAGTGAAAAACCGACAAGCACTAGAATTAGATCGTAGGGATACCCGAAACATCAAGGTCATAAAAGGGCCAGGGGACGCAAGAGATACAGAAGATCCCCTGACCCTGAATTTTGTTTTTCCTGATGGACACCAGCAATATATAGATTTCTTTTGTTGGATGGCTGAATGTCGTTTAGTTTGAAACAAGTATTTTACGAATAGAGGTTAATTAGCTTCGTTGAAAGTCTGCTTGTTCCTAGCTTTGAACTATAAGAAGATTAATAGGTATATGTTTTGAGTCGTTTTGTATTCCCTTCATAATTATGAAACGACATATTTACTGGAGTTTAAGATAAGCATAAATGCTTGCTTTTTCAGTAAAAATGCTTGATTTTTAATTGTTTTTATGGATCACAATAGAGTCGGTGCTACCATTTTATCGTCTCAAATAAATCATTAATCTGGTTGAGACAGTCTAGTATCTTATATCTCAGAAGAAAAATTATGCTCATAGAGGAAGACATAAAAAAACTTAAACAGCTTGCCAAAGAAGCTAAGGAATTACCCAACTTTAATCCAGGAATGTTGTTTGAACTTTTTTTCAAAGATAATCCCAGAATTTTATTCGATATTTGTCGAGGGGATGACGGACAGATCGATTTTCAGAAAAGCGAATTAATGAATTGGTATTTCGACTACTTTATACATCAAGTAAAATCAGACCTTGATTCTGCAAATGAAGCTCTAGACATCGTTTTCAGCAGTCTATAGTCAAACCACACAACGAGATATTTAAAAGTTTTGCCTGTCAATAGTCTTACCTGTCAATTTTTTGAGACAGACTAATCAAAAATTTCTATGTTCCTCTCTGTACTTGGAGATTAACCTCTTTGGGGCTTTTTTTTGATTATTTTTTTAGATCTATTGACTGGCATTAAAAGCCAGTCACAATAATCAATCGGGTAAGGTCAAATACCCTGTTTGATTGAAGCTAATAGCTAAGGCAAACAACTTTATGCCAAGACAAAATCTACTTCATCAGCACCATCAGTTTCTCCCTGTCCACTAACTAGCTTGTCGCCATTAACTTCCACGGCAAAGTCAGTGTCATCTAGATTAAGGTTATAGTCGGTGGCATCTCCCGTATAGCCGACACTCGCAACCATTTTACGACCTGCATCAGTATACTTAAATGCCATCATCTGATTCTTGTCTTGCTGATTATCTCTTGCCCAGATAACCATATACTGATCATCTTGGTATTCAAAGACCTTTGGCGATCGATTTGGCACATATCGCCCAGGATTACCAAAACTTTTATCTAAAAAATCCTGAACTGAACTAGGTTCTACAGTAGCATAAGCAACCTCGTCAGATGCAACATTTTCCGCATCTCCTTCACTTTCTTCAACAACTTCTTCTTGGTCACGATTGCGTAGATAATCTACTGCTTTTTTGGTGCCAATTGCCCCAACAGCAGCAACTCCCGCCCCCAACAAAATATTACGTAGCTTACTCATTAAATTGCTCCAAGATTAACAGCTATTGTTTAATATACAAAATATTTGCGGATTTACAGCTAGATTTGACTATTTTTAAGAGCTATTTAAGTTCTAAGTATTTTTAGCCAGATGTAGGTCGCTGTTATTACCAAACTCAATCCGCATTTTCATTGACTATTAAGGTTACTTATATGTAGAATAATACTTAAATATAATTAACTTTTGGTTACTTTCCTTAACGTAGTTAAAAGGATCTTTTCGCCAAAGGCAATTATCAACATCATTGAATAACACCGATAAAATAGGAGATATTTACCACCATGGGAGATAAAGATTTTTTCTTAAGTCCTGATGACGCAATGACTATGGGCGACATCGATTATATGAGAACTAGTAAAAGAACTAGAAGAACTTTTCCTAAAACCCTCAAAAATAAAGATGGTTTTGCTCTGGAAAATGAAGTTTCTTCGGTTGAGAACAGAAACAACGCTTTTAAAGCTAGTAACACCAGTCAAAACACTACTGTAAATACTGTTTTCAATCCTACTCCTAGCACCCAGTCACAACCTGGGGTTACAGGTGGATCTGCGGTTAATCAGAGTGAATCCTTTGACTCTGCTCAAAATTCGGCACCAACTCCAGCCAAGCGTCGTCCAGCAGATAACAGCATGGATATGTTCCGTAATATGGCTAAAAACATTCGCAAATAGAAAGTTAGTTTCTTAATGAATTACATTAGTCAATAACTAAAAATTAATCTTGATTTTAACTTTCAGCTAAAAAGCATTTGTTTGGAGTGAGCATTTCTAGTTCGCTCCATTTTTTTTTGCCTGTTGCTTGATATCATAAAAACTAATTTTGATGATGAGGGAATATAGGATCGAAGGCTTAAAATAGAAGAGTGAACACCAAGGAGTAGACATCAATGACCAATACGCAAACTAGAAAAGCCGATCATCTGCGTATTTGTCTGGAAGACGACGTACAGTTTCGTAATTTAACTAATGGATTAGAAAATTATCGTTTCGCTCATTCCTGCTTACCTGAGCTTAATTTAGAAGAAATAGATATCTGCACTAAGTTTTTGCATAAGACTTTAAAAGCTCCTCTGTTAATCTCTTCAATGACGGGGGGAACAGAACAGGCAAAAATGATTAATTGCCGTCTAGCTGTAGCAGCACAAAAATATGGCTTAGCAATGGGTGTGGGTTCTCAGAGAATTGCCGTAGAAAACCCTGAGGTAGCACATACTTTTAACGTGCGATCGCTTGCTCCCGATGCCATGTTATTCGCTAATTTAGGAGCAGTACAACTCAACTATACTTATGGTTTGAAACAGTGCTTGCAAGCAGTAGATATTTTAGAAGCTGATGCACTGATCTTACATCTCAATCCTTTACAAGAATGCATTCAACCTCATGGAGACACAAATTTCAAGGGGTTACTCCAGAAAATAGAGCAATTGTGTCAACAAATAGATGTTCCCGTAATTGTTAAAGAAGTCGGGAATGGTATTTCTTTAAACATGGCGACCAAACTAATTGAGGTAGGAGTAGATGGAATTGATGTGGCAGGGGCAGGAGGAACATCCTGGGCAAAGGTAGAAAGCGAAAGGGCAGAAAACAGCCTACAACGTAAACTGGGTAAAACTTTTGCTGACTGGGGCATTTCTACTGCTGACTGTATCATTCAAATTCGAGAGCAATATCAAAATGTACCGTTGATCGCCTCTGGAGGTTTACGAGATGGCATGGAAATAGCTAAAGCGATCGCCCTGGGAGCAGATCTGGCGGGATTGGCTTTTCCCTTCCTGCAAGCAGCCTCAGAGTCGGAAACTGCCATTGATGAACTAATTGAGTTATTAATTGCTGAAATAAAAATTGTTTTATTCTGTACCGGAAATGCTAACTTGGCTAAGTTAAAGCGATCGCCATCTTTGAATAAAGTTACCTCATAAAATATAGCGACAAAGTATTGAATATAGCTTGAAAAGTTGTTTTAGAATCAGTCCCTGATGATGTGAAATCAAATTCTTCTAGATTGTTCAAAATTATAATTTCCTTACTGTTTATTGCTGGAATTACAGGATTAGGATTTAATCTAATCGCCAAATACTATCAGGTAAAGGAAATACAGAAGATACAGCAGGCTAACAATTTGCTAGAGCAAAAAAAATACGCCGCAGCGATCGCCGCTTATGATTCCTTACTGCAAACCGATACCAATCAAACTGACTTATTATGGATTAATCGTGGCTACGCCTGGTCAGGATTAAAGCAGTATGATGAGATGTTGCAATCTTGCTCTACTGCTACCTTAATTGAACCCCAAGCTCCTCTAGCCTGGAATTGCCGTGGAGAAGCACTATATTATTTAGGTCAACCTGAAACAGCATTGGCAGCTTTTAAAAAGGCGATCGCTCTCAACTCCCAAAATGCAACTTTTTGGCTTAATCAGAGTAGAGTTTTAGCCGATCTCCAACAGTATAATCAGGCAATTGCTGCTAGTGAACAAGCAATAAAATTACTCTCCCAATCCCAGCCCCAAAAAGACTCAGATCTTCGTCAGTTAGCGATCGCTTTACAGCAACAGGGTCAAAACTGGTTAGAAATAAAGCAAAATAAACAGGCTCTTAATGCGTTTAGTCGTTCCTTAGAATATTTTCCCGATGACTTATCTTCCCAACAAGGCAAAGGAATTGCTCTCTATCGATTAGGTCTTTATAACAATGCCAGTTCCACTTTTACAGCAATATTGCAACGAGATGATTTAACTTCAGAACAGTCAGCGATTAACTGGTTATACCAAGGAATTAGCCTCTGTCAAACTGATCAAATTACTTCTGCAACTCAAGCCTTTAAACAAGTTTTAAAATTAACTAAAAATCCTGAAGCTATAGCGATCGCCAAAGCGGGATGCGGAATTCGCTAGGTTAATTGTCTTAACCTAAATTGAAGTTATAGGATTACGGATTTATGTTAAGACTGTTGCTAGATGATGCTACCTACTACCTACTAGATGGTGCTACCTACTACCTACTACTTACTACTTACGAGCCAATAATTTGAATACGTCCTAATCGAACTTTGTACGGTTATAACTACACTGATGAAACCAAGCAGTTAAAGCGATCGCTAAAGCATCCGCAGCATCATCAGGACGGGGAATATCATCTA
>CALLPS010000110.1 GCA_938015355.1 uncultured Pleurocapsa sp. | reverse complement strand
TTGCAATAATTTACTATAAGTTAAAGATTATTACGAAACCCAAACGAAGTGATTAAGTACTAGTATTGAGCAGAAAAAACTGATAATTTTCAAGGCAAGTTAATAAAAATAAATAATAATTTAAGGCTGGCAAATGAAAATTACTGCCTCAAGTGATCTGGAATGGGCGACTATTACACCCGACAAAGTGATCGTCGCCAATACAGAAAAGGTTTGGATCTGTTCGCCTTTTGCTGAAAACACTCAATTCGCAGAATCGATGACAGGGATAGCTAATACAGCGATAACGAGGAGGCTCCTAGATGGAGCTATGGGTGCGGCGAAGATGGCAATTCCATTTAGTTGTAGTCCTCCTGATTTAACTCCAAATCAGTTAGTTTGGCAGCTAGTTAGTGCTTATCATCTGGCTCATGCAATTCCGATATTAATGAAGGAGGCTGGTCAACGCTTTGCGATCGCTCTACGCCATGATCTGAGTAATTGGGCATTTGAACAAGCTAAAGAAGAAGCTGATCGAGATCGTCTGGCTTTGCTTGATATTCAGTCTCTGGGATACCGAGCTGAAGAACTAGTTGCCGCGATCATTCCTTCTGTGTCAACAACCTTGTTGGACTATTTCCAGCGCAGCGTGAAGGATATAGATCCGATTGATTGTGTCGGATATATTCATGCTACGGAGTGTTTATCACATAGTGAGGGTAAGGAGCATATTCAAGCGATCGATAATCTGCTTCCAGAAAATATTAATGCTACTCGCTGCTTGAGAATGGATAGTAGTTTAAGTAATGATTCAGAAAAAGTAGAGCAAAATGCAGATTTGATTGCTAGACTTTCTTCTCCTGAAAGGACTCGCGTCATTCGAGCTTGTTATGAAACTTCCTTATTGCTTTTTAGTCTTCCCAGAAAAGGTTATCTTGTGGAATCAGAATTAGAAGAAATGCTCCAGCCTTTTAGATCAGAAGCATAGTAGTCTACCAAGTTTGAATTGAGAGGAAAAGGAGACTAGGGGACTAGAAGACTGGGAAGAAAATTGAATCATGCCATTCCTGAAAATAAAGTTGACTCTTTAGTAGATTGGAATTGATTAAATTAAGAGAACTTTCCTAAAAGCAAAATTGTTTATTGAGTCAGTTTTAAAGGCTAGCTTTTTATTTCAATAGCAAAAGTGTATCGGGAACTACTGTTGTTCCCAAAATATATTACGAACTATGAAGTATATAACTTTAAGAACAGTTAAAACTAAGAGATGGGTAACATTATACAAGACAAGTTAAAGAACTTAAGGAAATTAAATAGTTACTTAAGGTTTATCAATGCAAACTACTGCTTCAAGCGTCGTTGACTGGGCAACTATTGCCCCCGATAAGGTAGTTGTAGCCAATTCCCAAAAAGTTTGGTTATATTCATCCCTAGATGATGTAGATCCTTCGGTGAAAAGGATTAGTGCTGGGAATACAGCGATAACGAGGAATCTTCTCGATGGAGCGATGGCTGCTGCTAAAGTAGCTATTCCTTCTGGAGTAAACCCACCTGCTTTAACTCCGAATCGATATATATGGAGGCTTGCAGGGGCATACCAGACAACTCACGCGACTCCGACACTGATGGAAGAGGCGGGTCAACGTTTTGCTTTGACTGATCGTCATGAGTTAAGTGATTGGGCATTTGAGAAAGCTAAGGAGGAAACAGGTCATGATCGTCTCGCATTACTGGATATAGAATCTTTGGGATACCGAGCAGAAGAATTAGTTCAAGCAATCATTCCTCCTGCGGCGATGGTCTTAGTGGATTATTTCAAGCAAAGCGTACAGGACTTAGATCCGATTGATTGTGTCGGTTATACCCATGCTTTAGAGCGCATGTCTCTAGGGGCAAAAAAAGAACATATTCAAGAGATAGACGCTTTAGTACCAGCTAATGTTAATGCAACTCGCTGTTTAAGAGTGCATAGCAGTGTTGGTGGTGATGCCGAGCATGTGGAGGAAAACGTGGAGATGATCGCGGCACTTTCCTTTTCTGAGCGCAATCGTGTCATTCGAGCTTGTTATGAGACGGCACTGTTACTTTTTAGTCCACCACAAGAAGGTTATTTTTCTGAGGTTGAACTAGAAGAGATGCTTAAGCCCTTCAAGATAGAAGAGTAGTTTTATTTAGCTTCTTAGAGCTATTTACTACTTCAGATCATTATCTGAGTTAGATTAAGGCTTAAAATTTTTCACCAGATCTAAATTTTCATTTCTACTAAAAACAATAAAAACCAGGAGAGCATCATGACTACGACAACGGTTAAACAGTCCACTGCAACTACAGAAGTTACTAAGCCAGTTACCAAAGGTACGGAATTAGATCTCAACCAGATCTTGGCGCAAGTATGGAATCAAGGATTACCAAACGACATTTTGAATATTATCTAGATTTTTCACCTCTGCTTAATTCTCGTTCTTACTAACAACAATAAAAACCAGGAGAGCATCATGGCTACTACAACGGTTAAACAGTCCACTGCAACTACAGAAGTTACTAAGCCAGTTATCAAAGGTACGGAATTAGATCTCAACCAGATTCTTACTGATGCCTGGAATCAAGGATTGCCAAACGATATTTTGAATGGTTACTAGATTTTTGACCAGATCTCAATTTTCGTTATTACTAAAATAAACAGAAAATTATCAATAATATTGGGGAGATTGTACATCTCCTCTTTTTTTTTATCACTTGATTTGATTCCTTTTAAACAACTTCCAATTGTGGCATTATTGCAAGCTGATTGAGTTCGTACCAAGCTTCGATAATTTTGCGATCAAAGATTTTTAATTCACTATTGTTGCCCGAATCTATTAATCATTTAATATGAACGAAGCAAATTCATACCAAGGGTATAATATAAACACATATTGCTATATCTTTTACTAGATGAAAAAATTTGTTTTTGTGGCTAGTATAATGCTTTGTTATGTTATGAGCTATTTATGCAAGAGACTATAGAAAAAGAGTTACGCCTCAAACAGAAACTAGTAGATTTTATTTATGATG
>CALLPS010000109.1 GCA_938015355.1 uncultured Pleurocapsa sp. | reverse complement strand
AATCCCTATCAATTTTCTCTGAAGAAATATTCTCTAGATTGGTTGCAATGGCTTAAAGAAGACTTATTTGACGAGTTGGTAATGCAAATTTATCGGATTGATAGCAATAGTGTGAGAAATTCTATTATCAATTCTGGCATTAAAAATGCCGAAAAATATGCCAAGGTTGCAGTGGGTATTTTTGCTGGGGGTGAACCTCAATTCAAATCTTTTACAGAAGTAGCAAAACAAATAGAGGTAGTTAGAGAATTTGGTTATGGCTATTCTGTATTTTGTTGGGAATATACTTCAAGTATTTTAAGAAAAGCTATTTACTTTGTAAGATCAATACTTTAAATAGTTTTATATCTGTTTACTTTTTTGACGGAATGGAATGATTTTTTCTGGTTAGCGATCGCCTGACTATATTTATAGCATATTTAAAGTGATTTGATATTACAACGAGCAGGAGTCTTTTTTAATTTCAATACGCGCGATCGCTTTAGGGACGACAGAGGCTTTACTTTTCGTCTGACTAATCCTTCTAGAGGTGATGGGAGAGCAATGTTAGATCTCCGCACCGCCAGAGATTTATTTGCCCAGCAAGGGGACGAATTAGGATTTCAAACCGCAGACAGCCTGATCCAACATTTTGCAGGAAGTTTGGAATCAGAGGCTAACCAAAATTTCTAAACTTGAGAAACTGTGAGCATTTTCGGGCTATAGTCTTGATGTGATTGTCTTTAAACGACAATAAACAATATTCTCTAAAAAAGAAAAATCATGAAATCGATGTATGATTTCTTATGAAATCTTAATATTATAGTAAATAGGATTTAATCAGAGAGAATTTCTATGACGACAATTACCTTTGCTAAGGAAAATAAGGAAGTGATCAGTGCGCAGGGGGTAAATTTGCGTGAGAAAGCTCTTCAAAACAAAGTTGACATCTATACTCTGGGTGGTAAGCTCAAGAACTGTGGTGGTTATGGACAATGTGCTACATGTATTGTCGAAGTTACGGAGGGGATGGAGAATTTATCTCCGAAAACGGATTTTGAACAGCGCAGACTAAAGAAAAAACCGAGTAACTACCGTTTGGCTTGTCAAACTATAGTGAATGGCTCAGTAACGATCGTAACTAAACCCAAGCCTTCTAAGAAAAAGAAATAAACATTGTCTGTGCAGCTATTTCCCTAAGTAATGATATTCTAGATAAGAATGTTGTTTTAATAATTACTTACTCAGGAGCTGCTATTGTATGGAAGTTAATGATCTGGGATTTGTAGCTACTATCCTATTTGTTTTAGTTCCTACTGTCTTTTTACTTATTCTCTTTATTCAAACAGACAAAGATCAAAGAGAAGGTTAATATAAATTACAAAATAAAATAGCTTTTTTAGTTGAGTTAAGAAGCAGTAATCAACAACCGCACTAATGATAAGTGGAACATTAACTTGCGGTTGTTTAGATCTAAGCTTTAGGCTAAACTTTGTTTTTATTAAGGCTTTTATGCCTTAATTTTTACATTTCCTAATTTAGTCAAAGATTTGCTGGCTTAAATTGTTCTAGTTTTTTTTGCCATTGCTCCAATTTTTCTGACCAAGGAAAATCGGGATTTTGGCTGAGGAATACATAACCCGCCGCCATAACCATAGCAATAATTCCGAGAAAGAAGATACCCACTAAATTCTTACCTGATTTGGATTTGGATTTGGTTTTATTCTTGATACTAGTCTCATTAGTTTGTATTTTTGTAGCAGCTTGAGATTTCGAGATAATTGCTGTCTCGTCTACTGGTCTTTCTTTCACCGCCACGTTAGTTTTGCTAATCTGACTACGGTTATTTACCGTAGATAATTGAGTATGGCGATCGCTAATTACGGATTTGAGTTTAGCACCTTTGAGATTAGCTTGATTTAAATCAACCCCACAGACATTTGCACCAACTAAATCAGTATTGGTTAAATTAGCACCCTTTAGATTACTATGACGCAGGAGCGCATGGCTTAATTTAGCATTAGTTAAGTTTGCTGACTCAAAGTTAGCTCCCTGAAGATTAGCATTACTAAGATCTGCTCCACTAAGATTTTTCTTGACAGCGCCACGGTTAACGATTTCCCAAACGGAATACCATTTAAGATCAATCATCGTTTTATGGCTAAATTGAGCTGTTTTGAGGTGAGCAAATTTCAAGTCGGCATCTTTAAAATATGCCCCGCAGCATAATGCACCACCAAGATAAGCTGAAGTAAGATCTGCTTGACTAAAATAGGCATTTCTTAAGTCAGCATTTTGCAGATTTGCCCCCGTTAAATCTGCTTTATAAAGATAAGCACTACTTAAATTAGCACTATTGAAGTTGACATTAATCAACTTAGTATTACTAAGTTCGGCATTACTCAAATCAACTTTAAATAGATTAGAATTACTTAAATCAATGCCAGAAAAGTCTTTTCGCTCAATTTTACTATTAACAATCTCATACACTTTAAGATACTTAATTGCCATGGTAGTTTGACGATTAAGGATAGCTCGAGAAAAGATTACAAAGTCTAAGTTTGCTCCTTTTAAATTAGTATCATTAAGATTGGCACCTAATAAGTTGGCTTGACTCAGATCCGCATTAACTAACTGTGATTTACTAAGATCTACATTACTAAGATTGGCTTGTTTAAGATTAGCCTTGGTTAAATTAACACCTCTAAGATTAAAATTACTAAGATTAGCTTGAGAAAGGTCAGGAACTACTCTTTTGTGCTTTTTATACCATGAATTCCATACTTCAACACCTTGCTTAATTAACGCTAAATGCTCTGAGTTCGCCATCTGGGAAAATTCCTTAACTCTACTACCGTCTTAAAACTGTAAAATTGCCAAGCTAATTAAGAAGTTAATCGATAATATAATCTTCAAATATTCAATCAGCCTCGTAGTATGACACCTTAGTATTTGCCACAATAGCCAAGAATATTATGTAGATCCAACTATCTTTTATACTGCCAATTTAGTATATAAGCTGTTGATAAAATATAAAGTTTTCAAAAAGTATCAAGTCTAAAATATTAATTTATATCGATTATCAATTAAGTTCCCAGTTTTAGTTAATGATTCAGGCAAAATATAAGCAACAATAAGTATTAAGAAAAACGCTGTTAAATTTTTTGAATAAATTAAATAAGTAGATAGGCGTAATTAGGCGTAATTAAATATAAAACCAATTTGATTATTTGCCTGTCTTACTATTCCTCACTACGACCCTACCTCACCCCCCAAAGCATCTTCTAATTAATTTGACCCACCTACTTACTTGGTGGTACAGATGTCAGGCTTCTTGCTCAGACAGCTAAATAATACAAAGATAAATTATACAAAGATAAATTAAGATAAAACTTCAAATAACTAGCAACAATGATAGTATTCTTGAAATCATAATATCTTGACTTGATCATAAATACTATTGTGCGGAAAGTTATCTCTTCTTTATTGCAGGGTTGCCTCTGGACTTTGGGCTACCTCTGTGCCGCCAGTGATGTCTCACTAGCACAAGTAACCTCAGATGGAACAGTTAATACTCAAGTTAGTCAGAGTGGGAATGAAGCAAGAATAACGGGAGGAGAAACACGAGAGAACAATCTATTTCATAGTTTTCAGGATTTTTCAGTTGAGACAGGGAATCAAGCTTTTTTTGATAATGCTCAGAATATTGAAAATATCTTCAGTCGAGTCACGGGAGGAAATATTTCCCAGATTGATGGATTGATTCAGGCTAATGGAAGTGCCAGTTTATATCTCGTTAACCCTGCTGGAATTATATTTGGGAAGAATGCAAGTTTAGATATTGGGGGTTCGTTTTTTGGCAGTACTGCTAATGGTATTTTATTTGAGAATGGTGAATTTAGTGCGACAGATTTAGATAATCCTCCTTTACTAACGATTAATGCTCCTATTGGTTTAAATTTAAGGAATAATAACGCAGAAATCGTTAATCTTTCCCAATATGAGTCAGAAAGTCAAGAAACTATTTTTGATTTCAACATTCCTAATCCAGTGGGCTTAATGGTTAAGGAAGGAAAATCGATTACTCTCAACGCTGGTAATATAAGTTTTGATGGTGGTTTAGCCACTGCACCAGGGGGCAGGATTAATCTGGAAGCTACGGGCAATATTGAGATTATAGGTGACGAACAAGTTAGTTCTCTCATAAGAGCAAATTCTCTCAATACATTTTCCTTGGAAGGCAATGGGGGGGCAATTAATCTCATTGCTACTGGAGGTAATATCACTATTTCGGATGCTAATTTATCTTCTGGCTCTAATTCGGGAAACGATAGCGGTGGCAATATTATGATTAATGCCCCAGAATTTACTAATTTAACTAATAGCTTTATCGATAGTTCGACTAATTCCTCAACAGGGGGAGGCGGCGACGTAATTATCAATGCTGGCTCGTCGATTAGACTAGAAGATACTAGAATTGATGCTGCTAATTTCGGTGATGGTCGAAGTGGGGATGTTACGATTACTGCTCTTAATCAAGGGAGTATCGAACTTATTGGTACGGAAGTAGAACAATTAGACATCTTCAATGACTCCGATGATGTATTAGACGCAGCAGAAGCAGTAATCTTTGTTGATGCCTTTGGCGGAGAGGGTGCCGAAAGTCAAACAGGTGGAGAATTAACGATTGAAGGTGGTTCAATTAAGATTGATAATTACAACTTAATTAGCCAGGTAAACGAATTTAGTAATGATGAATTTGATCCAAATCCCAATCTAAATACCCAAGGAAATGCAGGGGATATATTCATTACAGGAGATTCAATAGCTATTAATAATAGCTCTTTAGTTACGGGAACATTAGGAAATGGCAATGCAGGGAATATTGAGCTTAATGCTACTAATGATATTACATTGAGCAATGGCACAAGTTTAAATACCAGAACCATATCATTTGGCGATGCTGGCATTATTCAGATCGAGGCTAATTCTCTGACTTTAGATAATTCTTCAATTGAAGCTTCTAATCTACCTCCAGAATTAGATTTCGCTCTGGGAGAATTAGAAATATTTGCTGGTAGTATCAATTTCGATTTAGCTGAAAATTTAATTTTGCAAAATGACAGTACTATTTCTGCCATCGCAAATGGTGATGCGAATGGAGGCAATATCGATATTGGAGCGACATTTATTGTTGCTTTTCCTGCCGAAAACATCGGAAACGATATTATAGCTAGTGCGACTGGAGGACAAGGTGGTCTGATTAATATTGAAGCCGAATCAATATTTGGTATTCAAGAAAATGATCCTCCACTTCCTTTTAGTAATGATATTAATGCTAATTCTGATGTTGATGGTCTAGACGGTACGATATCCATTACGGCTTCTAACGTGAACATAATTCAAGGAGTAGTGGAGTTAGCCAGCAGTGTAATTAATACTAATGAACTAGCAGATCTCTCTTGTTCACCAGATAATACCAAAGATAGCACTCTAACGATTAAAAACAATATTCGTAATCCTCCAGGTATTACTCAGCCATTTAATTCTGAAATTGTTTATATAAATGGAAAAATTGTTCCGATCCAAGCAAACATAGAAGATAACTCAATTACTGAGCAATACAATAACAAAATCATCCCCGCACAAGGAGTGGTTGTTAAAGAAAATGGTCAGATTGCATTAGTTGCTTATCCGACACCAGATACGGTGCCACCTAATGTTTATGAGTCCATAAACTGTCAAAAATAACATAATAGTCAATTTTTATGAAAGATAAAAGTATATTCAAGCCCAAAAAAGCCTTGATTTTTTCACTTTTTTCCGTATCAGTAATAGCAACTTCGTTGCTATTTAATTCAGATAGAGCTTCGGCTCAAAACTTTTTGGATAATGTTCGTAGTTCATCGGCTAGCAATTGCGGAAACCTTGGTTCACAGTGTACTGATTGCGCGAGAAATTTAGCAAGGGATATTATTCAGCAAAATAATATTACTAATCAAAGAATGCAAAAAGCTATATATGATGCTGCAATTTCAGGGTGTAATTAGTTTATAAAGCTAAAGTAAGAGTTCTCTCTCCTGTTGCAGAATTTAATACTCCAGCGATCGCAAAAAAGCTTAAACTAGCAATTGCGATCGCTTGTAAGTTAGAAATATAGAATTGCTATAGAATCAATATTACTTAACAAAACTTCTAGAATATCTCGCTTATGCTGCGCCCAGAGCAAAGATCTAAATTAGACGATACTAATGATCTTGATTTTTACGATAGTCCTCGTTTAGTCACTCATGTAGACCAGGGTTTCATTGACCGTTTGACTAACCTTTATCGATCGCAGTTGCAGCCCAATACGAGAATCCTGGACTTAATGAGTAGCTGGGTATCTCATCTGCCAGAGGAAATACAGTTTGCCCATGTGGAAGGACATGGCATGAATGGTGAAGAATTACGAAAAAACCCGTGTTTAGATCATTATTTTGTCCAAAATCTTAATCAAAATCCCAAATTACCCCTAGAAGATGCTGATTTTGATGCTGTCTTAATTACCGTTTCCGTCCAATATTTACAATATCCTGAAGCTGTCTTATCAGAAATTTATCGCGTCTTAAAACCCGATGGGGTCGTGATTATTAGCTTTTCCAACCGCATGTTTTACCAAAAAGCGATCGCCATTTGGCGAGATGGGACAGATACAGATAGGGTCAACTTAGTCAGAAAATACTTTCAGTCAGTTGATGGTTTTACCGACCCTGAAATAGTAGTGCATCAACCTCCTTTACCAGGCTTTCTGCAAATGCTTGGTTTGGCAGGAGCAGATCCTTTTTATGCAGTTATGGCGCACAAAATCTTCATAGCTGGGAATTGACCAAGAAAACCTGATTTGGTAGATATTAGTAGATATTAGACAACAGCCAAACTATTATATTGGTTAGGTGTTGTTGCGATTGTCTTTCTTTATCTTTCCTTTCCCGAACTCAGGTTAACTATGATCTAGTTTGTCGCCAGGGCGATCGCTTGAGAAGAAAAAGAAAAGACCCCCTCTGATGTTGATCAAAGGAGGTCTTTTCTAAAAAGAAAGAACCTGGCACTGAGCTATTTTTCCGGGGGGCTACCCCCCAAGTATCTTCGCCGCAACAGCGTTTCACAATCGAGTTCGGGATGGAATCGAAGTGGGACCACTGCGCTACTAGCACCAGGAATGCTAGTTA
>CALLPS010000108.1 GCA_938015355.1 uncultured Pleurocapsa sp. | reverse complement strand
CAATATAAATTAAACAACATAGAAATGATTAGTACGTCGGAGCTAACAGTAAGGAGTATGTTACCACCAGTAGCTCGCAAAAAAATGCAAGCTTGGATTAGAAGCCGTCATCTAATCTCTTCAGGTAACTTTTTCGTTTTTGAAACGCTAGAGTATTCCACAATCGAAAGATTTGAAGAGTGTGTAAAAGGGCTAGGAGGCACTTTTATTTCTGTTGAACCTGTACGTAAAGTTTGGATTGGCAATCATCGTCAAGTCATTTTATATCAGGCTAAAGCTAGCTTACATACTCCTCATCATGAACTAAAGCAATATTGGATTAAATATGGAGGTTTTTACACTAGATTTGATGAAAGGTCTTGCTAATACAAATACAATAAACATAATTTGCTCTTAAGGAGAAGTTAACTATCATGGTCAATACTTTTATAAGTCCCGTAATAGGTAAAGCATCGACATTAGGAGTCGGTTTATATGAAGATATGGAGCCGATTGAATTACGTTACCATGATTCTTTAGAGGATTTAGAAATAGTAATTCGTGCTGTTTATCGACAGGTTTTGGGGAATGCCTATGTCATGGACAGTGAAAGGCTTACTATTCCAGAATCTAAGTTAAAAGAAGGTAAGATAAGTGTTAGAGAATTTGTCCGTCAGGTAGCTCAATCCGAACTATATAAATCTCGCTTTTTTGATAACTGCCCTCGTTATCGTAGTATTGAGTTAAATTTCAAACATTTATTGGGTCGTGCCCCAGATAGCTATGATGAGACTAATTATCATAGTCAAATATTAGATCATGAGGGCTATGTGGGGGAAATCAATTCTTATTTAGATAGCGATGAATATCAAAACAAATTTGGAGAAAATATTGTTCCTTTTTACTGTGGTTATAAAACTCAAACTGGTAAAAATATAGTTGGTTTTACTCATCTGTTTAAACTTTTACGTGGTGCTTCTAGTAGTGATAAAAACTTAACTACTAAAAATGAACCTCGTCTAACTAGCTCCTTAATTAATAATTCTCCTAGTACGGTGGTTTCTCCCTCAAATATCCATAGCTATGGAGGAGTTACGGATATTACTAAATTGTTGGCTAATGTCCTAGGCACGAATGTACAAACAGTTACAACAGAGTCTAAGACAACTTCAATTCCTAGTTATTATTCTAGCTCCACTCAATCTGACTCTAGCGCAGAAAAAAGCGATCGCAATTCAAGTCAGAAAATTGAAGAACTAACACAAAAATTAGCCAGTTTAAGCTCTTTTGCTAGTATCGGCACCTCAGAAGTTAACAAATGGCAATCTAATGGAACTTCAGGGGGAAATAGTAATATTAATCAACAGTCTTTTAATACTCCCAGCAATCAACAGGATAACCCGACACAGCAACAAATTATTGCTGATTTAGAACAAAAAATTGCTGATGCACAACGTCTTGCTCTAATTGGCGAAGCTCGTCTGAATAAATGGCGCAAACGAACCTTCTTTTAGACAACTTTAGCGTTTTGATTGATTGCCTACCCTAAAGGTTATATTCTATTCCCAGGCGTATCCTTTAGGGCGGGGCATAATCTTATTCACCAAAATTGAAATAAAAATAAAATATTATCAAATCTGTATTATCAAATCTGTTGAAATCCCTGCAAAATGTGAGTTTGACGAAGAGATATTTGATAGATTTGGGCTAGGTTAAGGAGAAATCTATCACGGATACCGTGACCCATAAGGTTAAGGGGGAAAGGGTAATTTGTTTCTTTCTAACATTACGAATTTTAATTCGTCGGACGCTTACGTTGCAAAATGTCCGTAAGTAATATTTGCTTACAATGCGTATTATTAATTTATATCTTTAACAGAATTCCCTGAGAGTATCAGCATAGTTTAACTTAAGTTAAATGATACGAACTATTAGAGCCTGCTGTGGTTAAAAAATGTAGACTATATCAGAAGTAAAAATTTAAATCGAAATATAGATTGAAAACGATCAAAAAACATTTGTTAAGTTATTGGTGGCAATGATCTAGATCTTGTCTGCCCATTCTTGATCGATACTGACAAATATTTAAAAACAACTATTGAAAATAAAAATATGGACACTACCAGCGATTTGCATGTTATTGAGACCAGACCATTGTT
Organism: uncultured Pleurocapsa sp.; assembly: GCA_938015355.1. Lineage (GTDB taxonomy): Bacteria > Cyanobacteriota > Cyanobacteriia > Cyanobacteriales > Xenococcaceae > Waterburya. The sequence goes on along the minus strand of CALLPS010000108.1, from coordinate 6,731 downwards.
AAGTCCTGCATTTGTTAAAAGTGAGTTGCCGATGACACACGAAGTTGCTCAACTGGTAACACGAACTCGCGATCGCATTCGTAACATCTTAGAAGGTAAAGATCAAAGAATACTGGTGGTAGTCGGACCTTGTTCGATCCATGATGTCGTCGCCGCTAAAGAGTATGGAGAAAAGCTAATCAAATTGCGATCGCAATTTAAAGATCAGTTAGAGATTGTGATGCGAGTATATTTTGAAAAGCCTCGCACCAACATTGGCTGGAAAGGTCTAATCAACGATCCGCATTTGGATAATAGTTACGATATTAATACAGGATTGAGAACAGCGAGAAAACTGTTATTAGATTTGGCTGAGATGGGCTTACCTGCTGCTACAGAATTACTCGACCCCATTACTCCCCAATATATTGCTGATCTAATTTGTTGGACAGCGATTGGTGCCAGAACTACCGAAAGTCAAATTCACCGTCAAATGGCTTCTGGTTTATCTATGCCTGTTGGTTATAAAAATGGTACTGACGGCAGCTTTACGGCTGCGATTAATGCCATGCTCACCGCGAAAATATCCCACCACTTTCTGGGAATTAACCAGGATGGACTAGCTAGTATTGTCAGAACGACTGGTAACCCCGATGGACATCTGGTATTACGAGGTGGTGCGACCAAACCAAATTATGAGGCGAGTGATATTGAAGCAGCGGTTAATGCCTTGAAGCAAAAAGCCATGAATTCTCGCCTGATGATTGATTGTAGCCATGGTAATAGCAGTAAGGATTATCAAAAACAAGCCACTGTTTTAGAAAGCATTAATCAACAAGTTAAATCTGGTTCCCAACATATTGCTGGGGTGATGATCGAAAGTCATTTGGTTGCAGGAAATCAATCTATACCCCAAGATGGCAAACCTACTGTATATGGTCAGAGTATTACTGATGCTTGTGTCAACTGGGAAACCACTGAAATCATGTTACAGTCCTTGGCAAACTCTGTCATCCTGGGAAGATCCGAGATTCAGCAGAACCTAGCATCTGTGTTGACATCCTCCTCGTCTTAAAAGACAAGGATTCTGGTTATTAGTTATTAGTTGCTAGTAGCGGGTTTAATACTAAATACTAAAAACTAAAAACTAAATACTAAAAACTAAATACTAAAAACTAAATACTAAATACTAAAAACTAAATACTACGAGCAAGTACCCCTTCAGGGGTAGGCTTTACATTGTGCCCTTGTGGTAAACCTAAATCGACGGTAAGAACCTAAAAATCATCTTTCGTTTTTACAAGGCTTATCTGGATCAAGCAATATTTGTTAACAAAAAGAGTTTCTGTTTTTCATGACTACACCAGTATTAACTGAATCAGAACAACAAAAGCTGCGGTCAGTTGCCACCCAAGCTATGAAGAATGCTTATGCTCCCTATTCTCAATTTCATGTTGGGGCAGCACTTTTAACCGCCTCAGGTGATATTGTTGCTGGGTGTAATATCGAAAATGCTTCTTATGGGTTAAGCATGTGTGCCGAAAGAAATGCGATCGCTAATGCCATAATTAGTAACGAAAAGGATACAATAGACATAAGAGCGATCGCTGTAGTTAACAGTAAAAATGTTCCCTGTTCTCCCTGTGGTGCTTGTCGACAAGTAATTTGGGAATTTGGACAAAATGCTCAAGTTATTTTTTTAGGTAGCCAAGGATGGCAAATTTTAACGATCAAAGAATTATTGCCAGTTGGCTTCTCTCTGTAAATTAAGGTTTTGCAAACTGATCTCTTGGCTATATTCTAGAAAAGCTAAACTCAAAAAATTAAGTCTCTCCATGAAGTCATATCTCGCCGCCGCTGTTCAAATGACCAGCAAACCAGACCTTTCTCAAAACTTGGTCGAAGCAGAAGAATTAATCGAATTAGCAGTACGCCAAGGTGCAGAATTAGTCGGATTACCTGAAAATTTTGCATTTTTGGGCAAAGAAATGGACAAAATTGCCATGGCAAAAGAAATTGCTGCTAAAACTGAGCAGTTTCTCAAAAAAATGGCACAGAGATTCCAAATTACAATCTTGGGGGGTGGTTTTCCCGTACCAGTGAAGGATAATCCTGAAAAAGCATATAACACGGCGGTGTTAGTTACCTCCGATGGTCAACAGGTGGCGCACTATCAGAAGGTTCATCTGTTTGATGTGGATGTTCCCGATGGTAATACTTATCGAGAATCCAGCACCGTGATGGCAGGGAAAGAAATCCCCCCCATCTATGAATCAGAGCGGCTAGGAAAAGTGGGACTTTCGATCTGCTATGATGTGCGATTCCCTGAGTTTTATCGTTATCTCTCTCGACAGGGTGCAGATGTATTATTTATTCCCGCTGCCTTTACTGCTTTTACGGGAAAAGACCATTGGCAAGTATTACTCCAAGCAAGAGCGATCGAAAATACCTGCTATGTAATTGCTCCTGCTCAAACAGGAAATCACTATAAACGTCGCTATACTCATGGTCATGGTATGATTATCGATCCTTGGGGGGTGATTTTAGCCGATGCTGGAAACGCACCAGGAGTTGTAGTCGCCGAAATTAATCCGCAACGCTTGCAACAGGTGCGTCAACAGATGCCTTCTTTACAGCATCGGGTATTTGTTTAGGTTAATTACTATTGGCAATTACTATTTACAGTCATGGGGTGCAATTTTTACCGTGGCAATGAAATTAAGCGCATTATCATAGTAATTAAAATTCAATAACACGCCATTCTCTGGAAAAATTTGTGTAGCAGGATTAGTGCAAATAGTATTAGTCAGAGGAGTGCGAATATTTTGGGCAAATTGGGTACTATCAATCTGATTTGCAGAATAATTTACTAAAGTGTATTTGTAACTAAGCATTTTGCCTGGCCCTGCAAAAGAAGAATCCCATCGAGTATCTTCGTCTACCATCATCGGTAAACTTTGGTTCATCATGTTGGAAGTCTGGACTAATATCTCAGAAATATTGTTTATTTCCGCTCTGCTCGGGGCTTGCCAGGCGATCGCCATAGTGCAGGCAGTTAAACTCATCTTAAGTAGTGATGCTGCTTTCGTTTTGCAGATAAACATAATAAATACTAGTTATTAAAAGTAAGTACTATGTATTATGTCAGTATGAAAGCTGATTGGCATCTCAGATAGTTACTGTCTGCTTGTGATTTCAATCCTTAGTCTTATTTTTCTGGAACTGATTTTTTAAAAAGCTGACCTGATCCACTGTTAACGGCTTGAGAGGATAAGTCATCTAAAAACTGTTGACGATTAAACTGATAATCCTCTCCTAAAAAATCAATTAATCTTTGGGTATCTTCTAGAGCATTCTGCAAACAGGTAGATGCGCCAGGGGAAGGAGTAATATTAAAAATAATTTGCTCTCCAATAATCTTGGCTTCTCCCATTTCTAATGCCTGGGTATTGAGATTAACGACTTGAGGTCTAACTCCACCATATCCCTTGGCATAACTCAGATCTTGGAGTTGAATTGAGGGAATTATTTTTTTGACTTCTTTGATAAAGAGTATTTTGCCAATAAGGGGAAAGTCGTAAATAAAATTGAGAGCAATATATTTAAAAATAATTGGATCAGACAAGATTTTGGTAAAACTGAGGATGGCTTTGAGACTTAGCCCCGCAGTTTGGAAATATTCCACTATACTGCGGTAGTTATGACGTTCTAGCATTGGTAGTACTTTAGCCGTTGGTCCAAAACGGGCGATCGCACTATTATGAACTTCAGGATCACCATGGATTGCCGCAAATGGTAGTTTTTGACGCTGCACTGTATAAACTTTGCCTTTGAGTAACCCTGGCGCAAAATAAAAACTACCTGCCACGCTGAGTAGAGCATAATTTAGACCATAGCCCAAAGATTTAGCAAACAGTAAACTATGAGCCCCTGCGGCGACTATAACTACCTGACCTTGAATAGTTTCCTCCTGGGTTTTGATTTGATATAGACCATTTTCTCTGGTTATTTGTTTCACTTTGGTATTAAACAGCAAATCTATCTGAGTATCCCCATCACCTGAAGAATTATCAATAAATGACTGAGCCAAACGATTAAAATCTACGGTGTAACCTTCACTTGTAAATAGAGCAATCACTTCCTCTTCGACTTTTCTTGCCAGCAAAACTTTTGGTTCTTTTTCTTCAATCTCGGCTCGATTCAGTAACCGTAAATTGGGAAAAAGCTGTTTAAATTTTTGATATCGCTCTTTTAATTTATTTGCCTGCTCTGCACCCACCCCCAAGACCATTTTGTGATACTTAGTATAAATCTGCTGTTCTTTGTCTTTACTCAACAGATAGTTTTTAACTAGACTTGCTCCTGCATTTACTTTTTCTGCCTTAGCTAAAGTGTAATTAGTTTCGATATCACCAAAATGAAGAGTTTGACTATTACTATTAGTAAAAGAATTAACTAATGCCACATCAGCTTCTTTTTCAATTAAGGCTATGTGCTTAATATTAGTGTAGTTACGCAAGGTATAGAGTAAAGCTGTGCCACAAACTCCTCCGCCGATGATCACAACTTCATAAGTATTGCTATGCATAATAAATTTTAGTTTAAGAGAAAAAAATCGGTAATTTGTTGATTAGGAGTTATGCTGAAAATCAATTCTCCTCATTTTCTTTTTAATATTAATTGTCTAAAGTACTATCAATTATATTTTCTATCTCAATATCTTTCAACATAAGTGGATAATTATCATCCAAAATATTTTCAATATTTTTTGTCTGAGAAATAATTTCGGACAAATCCTCGTCATTACGTGGAACAAAAGTTATTTTTATCTTAGTGTTTTTGTTGTTAGCAGAGAGGTTTATTTTAGTGTTTTTATAAGCTAAAAATGAAAGTCGAGATAATGCGAAAGCAAAAATTGAAGTAGCAACAGAAAAAGAAATTATCTTTACTAACATCAATTGATCAATATTGGGAGTTTCAGTATCAATAATGGTTAAAGAAATAAAAAGTAGAAATAGTAGAATTGTCGGAGTAAAAAATATTAAAAATCTGACTCCATATATTTTCAGAGACTTTTTAGTGGGATACTCAAGAGGTAGTTTATAAAAATTACTCATCATTATCATCATCATTATTGTTTTTTAAGGTATCTAATATTTCGTATAGGGTTCTTATAATTAATACTGATACATCCTTAAACAAAAAGCTTATTACAGAAATAAAAGTAGCCCAACTAAAAAGCTTTTCAGATATCAAAATGTAACTTTTATCGAGATCAGATATGTTAGAAGCAGAAACTAAGTCATCAAAGTAGTGAGAGATAATAAAAGTTAGAAAGAACCACAGAAGTAAAAATACGCCATCAATAATAATGCTACCAATAACCTTAAGACGAATTTTAATTTGCTCTTCAATATCTTTATTATCTTTGCTCATAATTCAATAAAATAGACATTCTTTAAGATTAGGTTACTGCTAAAAGAATGCTGATGGACGGAGTGCGGGGCAAGAGATCAAATTTTGCTAAGTTCGCGACTCAGTATCAGTTGGTTAGAGTCGAGGGAAGTTATTACACTTCGCCCCTCTCTGTGAAATCTGGACGTGCCTGTTTCCATGCATCCAGCTTCCGAAAATCTTAGCTTTCGCGTTTGCCCATGTGGATGTAATCGTGACAGCTTTCATGTATTGCTAGAAGATTGCTCTTATCCCAGTTTCCATGATTTCCGTCACAGTGATGTAAATGTATTCTTTCACCTGAGATGAATTTTAATTTACATTTTCCGCATGAATGGTTTTGCTCCTTCAAAGCTTTGGCTGTTGAACCACTGTATAGTCTGCTATTCCTTTGACTCCAGTAAATCACATCACCATCATAGGGAGATTTTTCACCCTTGACGGGAATGAATTTGCTCTCTTTGTATCCAACTTTGGGAAAAGCTCTCCTAATCAGTGCTTCTGCACTATATTTAGTCTGCTTCTTTTCTTTGTTGAATACCTTGAAAGTTCGATGATTTATGAACCACAAAGAATCTCTAGTACTACTCATATCGCAGTAGCGATGGTAGTTACGCCATCCTCTTACAATGGGAGCTAGTTTATCAGCTTTATCAGTTGCACCATAATTTGAACTATTGACGACCTTTTTGACCTTGTGTTGAAATGCCTTAAAATTCTCCTCACTAGGGGTAATTTTAAACTTTCCATTGCCAAGCACTTTGAAATGCCAGCCTAAAAAATCAAATCCGTCTGTCGTGGCTGTCAGCTTGGTTTTCCTTTCACTAATCTTCATTCCTCTTTCTGCTAAGAATGTTTTGACCTTTTCAAGTAATTTGTCAGCATCTTCGTTGGGTTTGAGAATAAACACCATATCATCAGCGTATCTAACGCTTTTGCCTAAATCCTCTATCCCATTTAAGGCTATGTTGGCGAGTAATGGCGAACACACTCCGCCTTGGGGTGTTCCTTGTTCGGGGAATTGAGGATTTATTCCTGCTTTAAGACAGAGCCATAATCCTTGTTTAATGAACTGAGGAGCTATAACTCTTTCTATAATTGCTTTGTGGCTGATACGGTCGAAGCATTTTTCGATATCGAGTTCCAGAACTCTTTTATCTTTTCCATTGCAGTTACTTCTGAGATTACAAAACAAAAACTTCTGGGCATCGTGTGCGGAACGTCCCGTTCTAAATCCGTAGCTCCTAGCGTGGAATTGTGCTTCGTGGGCTGGTTCTAGAGCATATTTGACAAGACAT